>NZ_JBMDWU010000302.1:0-17419 GCF_048594385.1 Micromonospora sp.
GTCACGGCCGATGCGGACGCCGGGGAGGATCGTCGCGCCGGCCCCGATCCAGACGTTCTCCGCCACGTCGATGGGCGCACCGGTCAGCCACTCCCGCCGCTGCCCGGGGTCGACCGGGTGACCGAGGGTGATGAAGGTGGCCTTCGGGCCGATCATGACGCCCTCGCCGAGCCGAATGCCGGCATAGTCGAGGAACGTGCAGTTCTGGTTGATGAACACCCGCTCCGCGATCTCCAGATTGAGGCCGTGATCGGTGTAGAACGGCGGATAGATGGTGACCCGCGCCGGCAGCGGCCGGCCGAGAAGCTGCGCCAACAGCTCCGCCCTCCCGGCCTCGTCGTCGAAGGGCAGCACGTTCAGCCGGGACGTCAACTCGGTGGCCCGCAGCACCCTCGCCGCCATCGCCCGGAACTCGGGGCTGTGGATACGCATGAAGCGGTCGTCGGACATCCCGCGATCCTCGCCGACGCCGCCGGGGCGCGCCGCTGCGGGCCGCCCGCGCACCACTCCTCCCCCGGCCGGCCCACCGCAGCCCGCATCATCCGCGCGCCCGGTCAACTCCCGTCGGCCTGCTCCCGAAGACCGGGCACTGTTCCTCCGCGAGCGGATCAGGTAAGCCATCCACATGACCCGAACCGATGCGAACACCCTGAATGACGGGATTTCGGTGAAGACTGACCGCCAGCGGGTGACCCGGGCAGGTATCGCCCGGGTGGCCGGTCTCGCGTTGCTGTGGGGCTCCGGCTTCCTCTGGATCAAGCTCGCGTTGCGGGGCTTCAACCCGGTACAGATCGTGTTCGCCCGGCTCCTGCTCGGCTTCCTGGTCCTGACCCCGATCGCCCTGTCCCGGGGACTCCACTTCCCGAGGCAGGGTCGGCTGTGGGGTCACCTGTTCGCGGCCGCCCTGGTCGCCAACGCCGTGCCGTACCTGTTGTTCAGCGTCGCGGAGGAGACGATCGGGTCGAACGTGGCGGGGGTGCTGAACGCGACCACGCCGCTGTGGACGCTGCTGTTGGCATTCATCGTCGGCGTCGACCGGGCCGTCACCGTCAAGAAGGCCGCCGGGTTCACCCTCGGGTTCCTCGGCGTCGTGGTCATCTTCTCGCCGTGGGAATCCGCGAGCGAGATCGCCAGTTGGGGCGGCCTCGCCTGCCTCGCCGCAGCCGCCAGCTACGGACTCGGCTACGTCTACATGGGCCGGTTCCTGTCCGGACGCGGAATCCCGCCGCTCGTACTGTCGGCGGCCCAACTCGGCGCGGCCACCGTACTGCTGGTCCCGGTGCTGCCGTTCGCCGGACTGGAGTCGCCGGTGTGGCGGCCCGACGCGGTGGCGAGCCTACTCGTCCTCGGGGTGCTCGGCACCGGGGCCGCCTACGTCCTGAACTACCGCATCATCGACGACGAGGGGCCGACCGCCGCTTCGGTGGTCACCTACCTGCTGCCCGTCGTCGCCGTGATCCTCGGCTGGGTGATCCTCCGCGAGGCCGTCACGACCGCGATCGTGGCCGGAATCGCCCTGGTGCTCGCCGGGGTCACCCTGACCCGGCGACGGTCCACCGAAATCGGATAACCCGCACGTCACATCGACCGGCGATCGTCGTACCTCGGGTGGTTCGGACGGGCCTGCCCATGGGTCACCGACCCGAAGCCGGTCACCGATGCCACGCTTCATCGGTCCCTGAAACGGCATGGAGGACGCTGATGCAGGTCGTCATGGCAACCAGCCCGGCCAAGCCCGACCAGCCGAATGAGGACTTCGTCGGTGCCGTACCGAATGCCGTCGTCCTGCTCGACGGGGCCGGGCTGGCCGGCACCACCTCGACCTGCCTGCACGGTGTCGCCTGGTACACCCGCCGGCTCGGCGGGGCACTGCTCGCCCAGCTCGCAGCCGACGACGGTCGGGAACTCACCGCCATCCTCGGTCAGGCCATCGCGGAGGTCGCCGACGCGCACCGGGACACCTGCGACATCGGTGACCCGAGCAGTCCGTCAGCGACCGTCACCATCCTCCGGGTCGACGACGACCGCGCCGACCACCTCGTGCTCGCCGACTCCGTGCTGGTCCTCGACCACGCCGGGAACGCCCCCGAGGTGATCACCGACGGTCGGGTGGACGCCGTCGGCAGCCGCTACCGCGCCGCGATGGACGCCGCCCCGAACGGGAGCCCCGAACACGACCGGGCGCTGCGCGAATACATCGAAACGATGCGCGTCCACCGCAACCGGCCTGGCGGGTTCTGGGTCGCCGCCGACGACCCGGGGGTGGCGGCGGAAGCGCTGACCGGGAGCCGGCCTGTCGCGGACATCAGGGGTGCCGTCCTGCTCAGTGACGGGGCCAGCCGCATCGTGGACCAGTTCGCGCTGGCGGACTGGCCGGAAGTTCTCGCGCTCATCGCCGCGGAAGGGCCGGGCGAGGTGATCCGGCGGGTCCGGGCGGCGGAGGCCGGCGATCCGCAGGGCAGACGGTGGCCGCGCGCCAAGGCGTACGACGATGCCACGCTGGCCTGGTGCACCCGGTTCCTTGCGCGACACGCGCCCGCCGGACCGGGTCGATGATCGTCCCAGCCTCATCGAAGGGGATCAGATGGAGACCTGGCGAGTCCTGGCAGGCGCCGCCATGAGCGCTGCCATGTGCCTCCTCGGCGTCGTACTCGCGACCAACTTTCGTGGCGTGACTGAGTGGCACGTGCGGCGGTCGATGTCCGCCGCGAGCGTGATCCGGCGAGTTCCGCCGTTGCGTCGGCCACCGGACGTCTCGCCCGAGAAGCGGCTAGCACGATTCATCCTGCTGGAACGAGTCATTGGCGTGGCTTTGGCCGCGGTCGGTCTCGTGTTCCTGACGGCCCTCGCCACAACCTTCTGACGGACGAGACTCACGAAGACGGCTCTACGGCTCCCGCTGGCCAGGTCCGCTTTGCACCCCCGGTGGCGGGAAACCTCTACAGCCCACGCGACGGATGTGCGGGGCGTCGGCAATCCAACCCAGCTCAGCACCCCTGAACTGCCGTTTCAACAATCCGCGCCAGCGCTTCCGGCCTGCCGCCCACCAGCTGCCCGCACACCCACGCAACCGCCCACACGTTCCGTCGACGGCGATAAGCCGGCGACACCGAGGGCTTGTGGGCCGATCATGTGTTGATGCTCGGCCACGACGCGCTCACCCGCCTCCAGGAGGCCGCCGTCCTCTGGAGCGTCGGAGAGGCCACCCCGGCAGACGTGATCGAAGCCGCGTGCGACTGCCTCGTAGCAGACGTGGACAGTCCGTCCCTTCGGATCCTGGCGGGCGTCTCCTCAGCCCCGAGCAGCGACAGCGAGCAGCTGCGCCGATGGCTTGAGGATGCTCTCGGAGAACTCTCACTGACCTACTACCGGAAGGGCAGCCGGGAAGGCGAAGACGAAGCCGTCCGGATCATGGCCCGCCGAGTGCTCGCCCGGACCATCACGCCCCGCTACCTCACGTCCTGGGCTTACCTCTGCATCACCACGGAGGGCACGCCCCTGGCAGGCGAACTCATCAATCTCGACAACACCTACGAGTGCGTCGAGGCCGGCGTCCACGACGGGCAGGAATATCCCACGGCGGCGGCTGCGAAGGTCGACGCGGACGTGATCGCCGAGGCTCGACGCCTGGTCGGCGGTAGAACAGCCGAGAACGCCTGAAGTAGGCATGGTCGCCCGAGCGCGTCGCCGATCGTCGTTGATGGTGTCGTCTCCCCCATCGATGCGGTCGGCGTACTCGCAGAGGAGGATCGCGACGCCATGGCCCAAGCGGCGGGCTTCACGGACGAGCTTCAGCGGCAGGATCGACCGCCCACCATCTGCCCGTGGCCAGTCATGGACTACTGGAGCCAGCAGGGCCGGGCCGGACAGACTACAACGGCCCCCGATCAGCATTCCTGCTGGTCAGGGGCCGCATTGTGCTCCTGGTGGCGGGTAGAGGGTTCGAACCTCTGTAGCTTTCGCGACGGATTTACAGAGCGCCATGCTCAAAGCCCTGACCTGTGCAGGTGGGCTGTACCGGCAGGGATGGCGACGCAGATGCGACGCAACCTCACTCGTGGGGCAGGTGTAGCCCTTCTGGCGGGCGTCCGTCCGGCCATCGGTCGAACTCCGGGGGGTAGTCCAGATCCGCCCCGTTAAAGGACACCTCTCCGCCGCTGAACTTCGCCCCACCAAAGGACACCCGCCCGCCGCCGAAACTCGCCCTGTCGAACAACACCCGCCCGCCGCTGAACATCGCCCCACCGAAGGACACCCACCCGTCACCGAAACTCGCCACCTCGAAGGACACCGTCCCACCGCCGAACGTCGCCGCGTCGAAGTCCACCCCACTGCCGCTGAACTTCGCCCCACCGAAAGACACGTCCCCACCGCCGAACATCGCCTCACCGAAGTACACCCCACCGCCGCTGAACTTCGCCCCATCGAAAGACACCCCCCCACCGCCGAACTTTGCCCTACCGAAAGACACCCCCCCACCGCCGAACGTCGCCCTATCGAAAGACATGTACCCACCGCCAAACGTCGCCTCGCTGAAGGACACTCGCCCAACGCTAAACGTCGCGCCCGAGAGGTCACCACCGTCGAAAACTGCGCCGGTGAAGTCGTAGTCGAAGCCGCACCACGAATTCGCATCCTCCTCAGCAAGCCGTAAATGCCTGCCGATGAGTCGAATGACGGTATGACGCACCTCCCGCTCCTCGCGAGCGGTCCGAGCAACTTCCGAGGTTGTCGCCGATGCGTCGCCATCGGGCTGCATTGGCGACGCATCGCTCGGGGCATCCTGAGGCGGGGTGTAGGGCATCCGGAGGTACGCGCAGAGGACGTCGATGCAGGTCTGTCGACTGTCTCGCCAGTCGTCTGCGAGCCCGGCCATGGCGTAGACACCGGCCAACCGCACTGCCGCCTTGTCCGAGCCGAGCTGTTCGGAAGCCTTGGTGAATCGCTCGTTGAAAAGGCGGACGCCGTTACGGTCGGTTTCGATCTTGGCTCGGCCCTCGGCAGCCTCTGCACGTAGGTCAGCGGCGTGCGCCAACCCATGGGCGAATTCGGCCAGCTTGTTGGCGTGCTCGGCAACGCGCTGCCGTCGGTACGCCACCACGAGCGCTGCGACACCTCCAACACCCGCGACCACGGAAAAGACGAGCTTCAGCAGGTCGAACAGCGTGGCGGCCGTGACGGTGCTGGCCCGGTGGAGGCTCGGCCAACCGGCGTACCAGAGCGCTCCAGCGATCAGGGCTCCAACCACCAGCACCGCAGTCGCGATGACCAGCGCGATCGACCGGCGGATACTCCAAAGCCGAAGCGCCGGCACCGGACTATCCGCTGGTGAAAGTGGTGGGACTCTAATGCCGCCAGGCACCGGGGACAGAGATCGACTTTCGCGCTCCACGTCCCTCTTCGTAGTCGATCGGAGCAAACGACCAGATGCAGGCCCTCCCGATTTCAGTCCTCAGCCCGGTCGAGCAGAACCTCGGCAATCTCGCCCATGCTGGTAACCACCGCGCCCGCCCCGGCGAGCCGGAACGCATCGACCTTTGACGGCCGATTCGCGTAGCCGATCACCGCTACTCCAGCGGCCCGCGCGCCCTCGATATCCGACAGCGAGTCGCCGACCAGCACGCACCGGGCCGGCAACTGACCGAGGGCACGCACGGCTTGCAGGATCGGTTCCGGGTTGGGCTTCATGCGGTCCGGGTCTGCGTACGCCCGGCCGACGACCGGCGAGACGTACCCGGCGAGCCGGTGCGCGGCTAGGTAGGCGGAAACAGCCCCGGCTGAGTTGTTGCTGACCGCCGCCACCGGTATCCCGGCTTGCTGGGCAGCCACGATGACCTCACGGCCATACGGCGTTGGCTCGGCAGTCTCCACGGCCCGGCGCTCAGCCGCGCAGAGTGCATCCTCTACCGCACGCGTGGTGCCGTAGTTGCCGGCCGCCCCGGTGCGCCGCAGAACCTCCAGCGGATCGGGCTCCCCAGCTAGATCAGGAGGCACGTCGACACCGCGTCGCCGCAGCACCTCCACCAACTCGGCGGCAACCTGCAGAGCGGGGTACCCGGCGAAGATGCTGCACACCGGTCCATCGAAGTCGAGCAGCACCGCCCCGACCCCGCTGAACACCCGGCCAAGGTCGGCGCTCATCCGTCGTACCGGTAGGCGATGGTCGACCACACCGAGTCGAACCACTGGCGGGACGCCTCCACGAACTGCGTGCCGTGAGACGTGTCGTCGTCGGTCACGGCATAGTGGAACAACGGCACGTCCTTGCCCATCAGGTCGTAGATCGCCATGGGCTCACCCTTGATCGAGACGGTGCGCTCAACGACCGGATAGAAGCCGTAGAAGACCTCTTCCCCGTTCAAGATGTAGAGCTTGAACAGGGGAGATGCCCGATGCATCCGCACCTCTACCGTGGTTGAGCGGATCAGGCCGAGGTCGCCCAGCTCGGCCACCTGGTCGATGATGCCGTCTGCTGCCCGGCGCGTGATGCGCTCGGCTCGCTCTCGCACCGCCGGATCATCCGCCTGAGTCTCAGCCCGAGCGGGCAGCGCCATGGGCATCGTCATGTCAGAAATCAGCACCCGTACCGCGATCGTCTCCGGCGCGAGCCTTCCTACCCGCACCTTGTCGAGCGCTTCGGCAAGCGCGTCTCGCAACGTCTCGCCCGAGAACCCGGCGAAGTCGATGGTGACGTGCGGCCTTTCGAATGCCGCTTCGATATGGGGCCGCAGCTCCACAGCTCGCTGTGTCTGCGCACGGACAAACGCGCCGCTGCCCTGCCGGGACACGATAAGCCGTTCCGCCCGGAGCAGGTCTAAGGCCCGCTTGACTGTCTCCCGGGCAACGCCGTACCGGGCGGCCAGGTCGGGCTGTGACGGCAGCGTGTCACCGGGCGCGAGTCGACGCGTGAGGATGGCCGCTCGCAGCTTGTTCGCGATCTGCTGCGAAGCCTGTTTGGGGTCGTCGGGGTCCAGCTCGCCGAGGAAGTCAAGGTTCTCGCTCACCCCCTCACGGTAGCGCTGACTAGCCAAGTCAGGAAAGTTTGCCGCGCCCCCTTGACCTGACTAGCCAAGTCGACTTAGGTTCATCACGTCCAACCTGGCTAGCCAGGCAGGGCAAACCGAACGGAAGCCGGGGAAGGCTGGCGCGCGCCGCGCCGCACGCCCACGGGCCGGTCGTGTGGTCGTTCATTGAGAACTTCACAGCAGAAGCGCCGCGTTTGATCCGTCTGCGGTATGCCCGCCTTGATCCACATGGTGGCCGATCCCGGTAGATCCCGGGGGAGCGGGCCGAGTGGGCTGATCTTGGCGCGCGGTTGCTTCTGCCTCTGATCCCCGTCGTGGATGGGGTCGCGCTGTCACAGCGCGACCCCGGCCCCGGCGCTCTGCTGCTGGTCCGTGTGACGCCCGGACCGCCCCTGCTTACCCGTCCTGACCTACCCCCGTGGGAGAGGTGATCCCGCTATGTCCGTGATTGCCGCGTGTGTGCGTGTCACGACCAAGAGCCGCGCCACCTGGCGCACCTGCACGGCGTGCGGGGCGCTCGCTCCGCTGGCCCCTGACGAGAGCCGCTGCCGGGCCTGCCCGCAGCCGTCGCGTTCTCGCCGTACCGAGAGGAACCGATCGAAGTGACCCCCGCCGAGATGGAACCGACCCCGGTTGACCTGGCCGCGATTGACGCTGAGTGGCCGTTGATCGCCGCTGAGTTGGACGTGCTTGACGCTGAGATCAGCCTGCTCTACGCCGACGACCGGGGCGGCCCCTCGCCGCTGGACTGGCGTCGACTGCGCCGGGCCGAGGCTCGCGTTACCCGCGCCGCCACGACGGCGGTTCGCCCGCCCTGGCACGCCGACGGGTGCGTGCCTCACCACCTGGCGGTGGTCGGTCGGACCGGTTGCGGCCACGGCTGCGAGATCGTGCGCTGCCCCGGCTGCGGTGGCGAGCAGGTTCTCCACCGCACCGACAGCGGCTGCCGGGCCGGCCTGCCTCGCGCAGTCTGATGTCCCGCATCCGGGCCGCCTACAACGATCCGGACGGCAACCGGTACGGCATCCCCACCTACTGGTGGCAGGGTGCCCCGCCCGGCTACGCCACCCGCCGTCAACTCCGCGCCGCCGGCCTGCGGCCCGCCGGTCAGCCGATCGCCGCTCAGGTCCTCTGGCGTGGCATCGGCGGCACCCGCGCCGCCTACCTCTACCGGGTCGACCTGGCCCGGCCGAAGCGCACCGCCACCCCCGCCCAGCGCCGTGCCATCGCCGCCGCGTTGCTGGCCCGCCGTACCTGCCCGACCTGCGGCCAGGTGCGCCCTTACTACATCCCGCGATCCCTCGGAGAGTGCACCGACTGCTCTCCCCTGTGTTGAAAGAGGTTCCGCAGTGAGTGACCGGAAGAACCGTCGTGCCGTCCTGGCTGAGCTGATCCTGCTGGCCGACCCGACCGAGATCCGCACCCGTTCCGACGGCAGGTCGCTGACCGTCGATTTCGACAGCGTCGCCGAGTTGAAGTCGTGGTTGCACCTGGCCGGGTTGAACAGCCCGGACCTGCTGTCCCGCGAGTACCAGGGGACCGACAAGGACGGCCGACCGTACCGGGCGATGAGCGCCTATCCGACGTGGCACGGTTGGGAGTTCTTCGCCTACGCCCGCGAGTTCACCGACACCGCCGGGCCGCTCGACCCGTCGACCGCTGACCGGCTCGCCGCGCTGGCGGTGGCCTGATGACCGCGCCAACGCTGAGCATCTACCCCCGGTCGGTAGACGAGTTGATGCCCGAGGCGCACGCCCTGGTCGCCCGTCTCGGCACGGTCCCGTCGCGGAACCGGATCAAGACCGAGTTGCGGGTGGGTGGTCCGAAGGCGGACGCCATCATCGACCGGCTGACCCGCCCCCCGGTCGACCCGGACGCCACCCCGACCGGCAGCATCCCCGCGCCGGACGCGGCCGACTCGCCGACGGTCGACCTGGACCCGCGCCCGGACGCCGACCCGCCCGCGCCGGACGCCCCGGACGCGCCCACGGACCCGGTGCCGCCCGCCCCGCCCACACCGGCCCCTGCCCTGGACGTGGCCGAGGTTCCCGAGGTGGTGTCGGGGCAGGCAGCACCCGCCGCAGACCCGGGTTCCAACATCATCACCACCACCCCCGCCGCCGCCCGTCCGACGGGTCGGGGGTGGGCGTACGTCGGGGTGATCCTGGGCGGGGTGGTGTCGATCGCCGCGACCGTGGCCCACACCTACCTGCCGAACCCGCCCGACGGCGCACCCGCCGGGTGGGCACCCGGCCCGGGGTGGTCGCCGTCGCCGCTGGCGGTGGCGTTGTCGGTGTTCTGGCCGGTCGCTCTGTTCGTGACGGTGGAGATCCTGACCCGCATCCCCTGGGGCAACGGGGCAAGTTCCGTGTTCGCCCGGGTCGCGGGTGTGCTGCCGGTTGCGGTGGTCGCCGCTGTCGTGTCCTACCGGCACCTGTCCGGACTCCTGGCCCACTTCGGCGAAGACCCGCTCACCATCGCCATCGGCCCTCTCGCTGTCGATGGCCTGATGGTGATGGCTTCCGCTGCGCTGCTGGTGACCAGCCGCCGCAGCCGTTCCTGACCCCGCCCGGCGGCACAGCCCCATGGGCTGGAAACCCGGGCTGTGGCGCCGGTCCGGTCACCCAACCCCTACACGAAGGGAGGGCACCTCTGATGGTGCCAGTACCCGATCCGGCTTGGTTCACCGACCGGATCACCGAAGTCCGCGCCGAACTCGCCCGCGCCGACAGCAAAGCGTCCACGTTGATGGCCGTCGCGGGTGCGGCGGTGACGGTCGGTGTGGCGATCCTGGCCCGCACCGACCTGCCCGGCCCCGCGTTGGCCGCCGGGGTGACCACCGTCGTCCTGGTCGGCACGGCGGTGGGGCTGCTGGCTGGTGCGGTTCGGCCGTGCCTGGGCGGTGGTCACGGCCTGGTCCGCTACGCCGCTGCTGCGCCGGGTGACCTGATGACCGAGGCCACCGCGCCGCCGCTGTCCGCCGCCGCCGAACGGGCGCATCACCTGGTGTGGCTGTCCCGCACGGCCGTGCGCAAGTACCGGCGGGTGCGTACCGCTGTCGATCTGCTGGTGGCCGGGCTGGTCGGCACCGCCGTTACCGCTGTTCTCGCTGTCGTCGCCTGACCTGGGAGGTAGCAACATGCTCAAGCACGCAAACCCGCCCGCCGGTACGCGGGCCGGTCGGGTAGCCGCCACCACCGTGGGTGTCCCGGTCGGGGTGTTCACGGCCGGGTACGGCATGGCCCGTGACGCGCAGCTCACCGGCTGGCTGCTGTTGATCCTGCTGGTCGGGTCGGGTGGCTACGTGGTGATGCGGTGGGTGCTGCGGTCGTGGGCTGGTCCGCGATGAGCACCGACACCATCGAGGCGGCCCCGGTAGAGCAGGAAGCCCCGGAGCCGACCAGCCCGGAGACGGCCGGCGACGACCTGCCGCTGTCCGAGGCCGACGAACCGACCGGCCAGCCTGCCGACGACGACCCGAGCGGCCCGGCCGAGGATGACGGGCCGGTCGGGTTTCCCGGTGGGGCGCTGCTGATCAGCGCCGCCGATATGGCGGCGGTGGGTGGTGGGGCGTTGTGGGCCGGGGCGACCGGGTTCGGTGCGCTGCTGTTGGCCGCTGCCGCGACCGCCGCCGCCGGACTCGCCGTGGCCGACCGGAAGGCCAGGCGGGACCGGGCACGCCGTGACGGCACCGGGCGTACCGGGCAGTCGGCCCGCCCCTCCCGCCGCACCACCGCCGCCGGTAGCGGCGGCGCGGCCGGTGGCCGGGGTCGGAACAGGCCCGGCGGCGGCAAGGGCAGCGTCGGCGGGGTGTTCGGTCGCAGTAAGCCGGGTGGCAAGCACGGTGGCACCGGCAAGCCGACCGCTGGTGGCCCGTTCAGTCGGTCCGGCAAGAACAAGCCCTCTGCCGGTGGTGGCCTGTTCGGACGCAAGCCCGGCAAGGGCAGCGGCGGCACCGGGGGCGGGTTGTTCGGCCGAAAGCCGGGCGGCAGCGGGAAGGGCTCCCCCGGTGGTGGGGGCCTGTTCGGCCGGTCCGGCAAGGGCAAGGGTCGGAAGCCGCACGTGATCAGCGACCCCGGATTCCGTCCCCTCACGGGGACCGGTTCTCGGGGCAGGAACGGCCGGAAGTCGTCCCCGAAGCCGGTCGGCAGCGCGGATGAGGCGGCCCGGCGGGCGGAGGAAGCCCGCAAGGCCATCGACACCGCCACCAAGCCCAACGCCGACAGCCCCGAGGTCAAGCCTGCCGACGGCACCCAAGCCGCCGGCACCACCACGAACGGCGACGGCCCGACCGGGGTCGGGTCGCAGGAGATCACCGCAGGAGGTGCACTGATGGGTCAGTTCCCCCTACCCGGCGCGGCATCGGAGTTCCGGTCCGCCGCGTCCCGCTACACCCCCGACGACATGTACGAGTTCGGCGCGCACCTGGCGCAGATGCCCGCCGCGATGCTCGACATCGCTGAGGGGTTGAAGGCGATGGCGTTGCGCACCCACGCCGAACGGCCCGTCGACCCCCGGGTGGTCGAAGCCCTCGCCGCGCTGTACCAGGTGCAGCGGGCCACGATCGCCGCCGCCGAAACCATCGCCCCGGTGTTCCGCAAGGTCCACGAACGCGACCTCGCCCGGCGGGAAGCCCCCCGCACCAACGAGCAGGAATGGAACGTCTGATGACCACCACCGACAGTCCGATCGTGCCCCCGGCCCCCGCGCCGGGGGCCACCCCCACCCCGACCAACCCGACCGTCGCCCCGGCGAAGCCGGCCCGGGGGCGGGCCGGGCACTGGCTCACCTATGCCCTGTCTACCTGGCATTGGCGGCACCCCCACCCCGCGTGGGGAGCGCTCAACGCCGCCGGGGCCACTCTCGGCGCGGCGGGGATCGCCGCCGCCGCCGATGTGCCGGGTCCGTTCGCCGCGATCGGCGGGGCGCTCGGCGCGGCCGGTGCCGTCGCCGCCGGCATGGCCGACGACCTTCCCGGGCACCGGCTGCTGTGGCGGGGCTGCTGCTGGATGATGCCCGGCACCTGGGCCACCACCGCCCTGATGACCGACGCCGTGTGGTCCGGGTGGGCACTGGGCACCCTGGCCGCCGGCACGGCCGGGTTCGCTACCGCCGCAACCGCGATCGGCCGCACCCGCCGCCGCCGGGCCGACGCCGCACAGCAGCGGGCCGCCCTGGTCGACGCCGCCGCCCGCCGGGACCGGCTCGCCGCCGCGTGGGAAGCCCGCATCGCCCGGGTCACCGACGTGAAGGTCACCGTCCGGAACGTGCAGGGCTGGCCGACCCGCACCGGGTTCACCCTCGACGCCGACCTCCCGACGGGCGGGGCGACGTGGCGGGACATCGCCCGCCGCACCGAAGGACTCGCCGCCGACGCGAGACTCCCCCACGGCTGCGAGGTGACGGTGGAGCCGGGGGACAGCCGCGGTGCCGTGCTGCTGCACGTCTCCACCGTCAACGCCTTGTCGCAGGATCACCACCTCGACGACTACAGCCCCCTGTCCATCAACAACCCCCTTGCTATCGGGCCGCTGCGCAACGGCGAACAGGCCGTCATCAACCTGCGCTACGCCTGCGGGGTGCTGGTCGGACAGACCGACAGCGGCAAGACCAACCAGCTCCAGACCATCAACACCCAACTCGTCCGCTGCGTCGACACCCTCGTGTGGCAAATCGACCTCGCCGGTGGTGGCCTGTCCCGGCCGTGGGTCACCCCCTACGCCGAAGGACGAGCGCCCCGCCCCGCCGTCGATTGGGTGGCGACCAGCATCGGGGAAGCGGAGATCATGGTCCGCGCCGCGATCGAGATCATCAACGGCCGCAAGCCCGCCTACCAGCAGCGGATGCGCGCGGCGAACGATGACAAGATCCCGGTCGGCCCGGACCTGCCCGAGATCGTGATCGTGGTGGACGAGATCAAGACCATCCCGCCGCACATCGTCAACATGCTCGCCCAGATCAGCGACACCGGACGCGCCGCCGGGGTTCGTACGCTGTGCTGCGCGCTGCGGGCCACCGACGACTACCTGCCGATCGCCATCAAGGAACAGGCCCGCATCCGCATCGGCATGCGGGTCACCGACGACAAGGAACTCAACTACCTGTTCGGCTGGAAGTACAACATCGACGCCGAAGCCGCCCCTTACCAGGGAACGGGGTTCCTGCTCGCTGGCACCCCCGGTGAGGCCGCGCCGATGCCGTTCAAGGGCTACCGCACCGACCCGGCCCGCATCGACGCCGCCGCCGTCGCGGTCGCCCCTTGGCGGCCCGACCTGGACGCCGTGTCGCAGCAGTTGGCGGGCAAGGTCGCGGTCAAGGGCACCCGCGCGTACGCCGACAGGTGGACGCGCACCATGCCGACCCTGTTCACCGATCCCATCACCATCACCCCGACCGGCATCACCACCCCGACCCCGCCGGTCACGTCAGCACCGGCCACCGGCACTACCAATGGCGGTACCGGTGGGGACATTGCCCACCTGTTCGACCCGATCCCGGGAGACACCCTCGACGCCGCCCTCGATCGCTTCCGCACCATCGCGGCCCGCAACGTGACCGAACTCGGCATCGACATGACCACCGCCCTCAACCACCTCGACCCGAACCCCGTGCCGGAGTTGCTGACCAGCGCTCTCGACGCTACGGAGGCCAACGGCGGGCGCATCCACACCGGAGATCTCGCCGCCCGCCTCGCCATGGACCCGGCGACCCTCGGCACCGAACTCAACCGGCTGCTACGGGATGTCGGGGTGGAGCGGCACAACGCCACCGGCAGCGTCCGCATCGGCGACGCCGTCAAGCCCGGATACCTCGCCGCAACTCTGCGTGAGGCCATCGACGCCTACCGGGCCGGTGGGCAGCGGGCCGCCTGACCCCACACAAACCGGCGTGTGGGTCACACACCAACGCCTCACACAACCGTGTGACCCACACGCCCCGTCCCACCCCACGTCCCACCCGTTGACCTGCCCGTGAAGGCGTGTGACCCACACACCAGAACAGGGGGCTACGGCCCGGAAATCGGCCCCCGGACCCCCCTTCCCTCACACGCCTGACACGCCCTACACACGCCCCCACGCCGAACCCGTTTCGGCGCGATCCCGCACGCCCACACGCGGCTACTGACAGTCATCAACGGGGCGCTTCGCGCGCTCACTCCTGAGTGGCCGGTGCCCGTCTGACGCTGCCTTCCACCGCCACACCGGGAAGGAGTGGCACCGGCTGATGAACCTGCTCGACACCCGGTGCGGGCACTGGATCGGGGCGCAACGGCGCTACTGCCACCACCCCGATCGTGTCCGCCCCTACCTGCAAGGCCCCCGCTGCCCGGCCCACACCCCCAACGCCCTTGCCGGCCGGCCCGAAGCCCTGTCGACGTCCCTGCACGAACCCGAGAGGAGCGCCATGCCCGACACGTCTGCCCTGGTCACCCCCGCCCTCACCTACGCCGAACGCGGATGGCCCGTGTTCATGCTCGCCCACTCGAAACGACCCGTCGCCAACTGCCCACCCTGCGCCGACGCTGGCCCCGACCACGACCGGGACACCTGCTCCTGCCTGACCTGCCACGGCTTCTACGCCGCGAGCACCGACCCGGAGCGGGTCGCCGCGATCGTGGGCGCTGTCCCTACCGGGCAGCTCGCCTTGCGTACCGGTGCCGCTTCCGGCACCGTCGTGGTCGACGTCGACCCCGCCCACGGCGGACGAGACACGATGAACGCGCTCATCGCCGCTGGGCTGCTGCCGCCTACGGCCTATGTAGTGACCGGGTCGGGTGGGTTGCACCTGTACTACCGGCACCCCGGCCAACCGGTGCAGTGCAGTCAGGGCAAGCCGGGACAGGGACTCGGCCCCGGCATCGACGTCAAAGCCGACGGCGGATACGTGGTGCTGCCGCCAAGCGTGCACCCACGCACGGGCCGCCCGTACCGGTGGGCGCCGCGCCGGGAGATGCAGGAGATGCCCCCCGCGCTGGTTGACGCCTGCCGACCGGCCCCGCCCGCACCGATCCCGGTCCCGGCACACGAACCGACCAGCATCCGTGAGGCGGAGGGCATCTCCCATCCCGACCGGCTGTTGGCCGCACACCTGCACGCGGTCGCCACCGCACCGGAGGGCAGCCGCCGGACCACGCTCTACGGGGCAGCCCGAGGCGTCGCCCGCATGGTCACCGCCGGAGCCATCAACCACCACGACGCCGTCACCGCCCTCACCACCGCCGGCCGCCAAGCAGAGCAGACCGACCGGGACATCCGCGCCGCCATCACCGGTGGCTTCCGCGCCGAAGGGATCGCCGCATGAACCCACCGACCAGCACCACCGATCAGCCCGTAGACGGTGCCGCGATCCTCGACCAGGTACACGCCTGCCTCACCAAGTACGTGATCCTGCCGTCGGCGGAAGCCGCAGACGCGGTAACGCTGTGGATCGCCGCCAGCCACGCCCAACCCGCGTGGGCACACGCGCCACGACTGGTCATCCGCGCCCCGGAGAAGCGGTGCGGGAAGTCCCGACTGCTCGACGTCGTAGAGGCGACCTGCTACGCGCCGCTGATCACCGTCAACGCCAGCCCCGCCGCCGTCTACCGGGCTATCGGCAGTGACGACCCGCCGACCCTGCTCGTCGACGAAGCCGACACCATCTTCGGGGCCGCCGCTGAGGGCAACGAAGACCTACGTGGCCTGCTCAACGCCGGCCATCAGCGCAACCGGCCTGCGATCCGGTGGGACAACAACACCCGCAGCCTGGAGAAGATCCCCACCTTCGCCATGGCCGCACTCGCCGGCATCGGCGCGATGCCCGACACCATCGAAGACCGCGCCGTCGTCATCCGCATGCGCCGCCGCGCCCCCGGAGAGCAGGTCGCCCCCTACCGGCACCGCCGTGACGGCCCGGCCCTGCGCACCCTGGCCCGGACCCTCACCACCTGGCTACGTGCGAACCTGCCCACCCTCGAAGCCGCGGAACCACCCATGCCCGTCGAAGACCGCGCCGCCGACACCTGGGAACCCCTGGTAGCCGTCGCTGACCTGGCCGGGGGACCCTGGCCGGACCGGGCACGCCGTGCCTGTGAAACCCTCACCGCTCTTCGCGACGGGGCAGCCGTTCCCTCCGACCGGATTCGGCTCCTGGCCGACTGCCGCGCGATCTTCCGTACCGCCGGGGTGCTCGACACCCAGAACCGTCCCGGCATCCCCAGCAGCGTCCTGCTGGACCACCTGCGTGCCGACGCCGAAGCGCCGTGGGCCGAGTACGGCAAGAGCGGCACCGGCCTCACCGCGATGAAACTCGGCCAACTCCTGGCCGAGTACGAAATCCGGTCCACGAACATCCGGTTCGGGTCGCCCCACGGGCAGGTCAAGGGCTACTACCAGGCCGACTTCACCGACGCCTGGCAGCGCTACTGCCCCGGCCCCGAAGCCGTGCCACCGGCGGAGGCGTCCCAGCCGTCCCCGCCGTCCCCGCCCAGCTCAGCCCCGGGACGGGTTATCCCCCTGGGACGGCTCAAGCCGTCCCACACCACCACCGCCCAGCCGACCGCTGGGACGGCTTAAGCCGTCCCAGCTCCCAAGCCGTCCCAGCCCTGACCTGCGATGGGACGGCTGGGACGGCTGGGACGGCTACCCCCTCCACCACCAAAAGGGGCGCCGCATGACCGACCGCGCAAACAGCAAGGCGGTTACCAACCTGTCCGCCCGGCGCCGCACCGACTGGCTGACCGTCGAAGCGTTCTGCGGCGAACTCCAGATCTCCCGTTCCACATGGAACGACTGGCGGGCGAAGGGACGCGGCCCGCGCTGCGTCCGGCTCCCCAACGGATCGCTGCGCATCCGACGCGCGGATTTCGACAAGTGGTTGGACACCCTGGAGGCCGACGCAGCATGAGCACCACCTACAAGGTTCGGATCTACAAGACCAGGCAGCGCAAGAACCGGGAAGGCAAGACCACCAGCTACCAAGTTCGCTGGGAAGTCGAGGGCACGGCGAAGCAGGAGTCGTTCAAACTCTCCGCGCAGGCCGACAGCTTCCGGTCTGATCTCGTCAGCTCCGCGAAGAAGGGCGAAGCGCTCGACGTCCCGAGCGGCCTGCCGGTTCGGTTGCTACGGGTGGAACGCCCCGAATTCCCGTGGCTGCCGTTCGCCCAGGATTTCGCGGACATGAAGTGGCCGAACCTCGCCCCAAAATCCCGGAAGAGCTTGGTAGACGGCCTGGTCGCGATCTCCACCGCGATGCTCGTCGACGAGCACCCGGACCCGAAGCTGCTCAACCGCGCACTACGTCGCTCCCTCAACCCGAGCACCCGAATAGCGCCAGCATCAGAAGACGCGCAGCAGACGACCCGGTGGTTCGTAAACCACAGTCGCAAGATCGACGATCTCGCCGATCCAGAGGCC
>NZ_JBMDWU010000303.1:0-3646 GCF_048594385.1 Micromonospora sp.
GCGAGGACGGTGCCCTCCTGCGGCTTCTCCTTGGCGGTGTCGGGGATCACGATGCCCGACGCCGTGGTGGTCTCAGCCTCGTTCGCCTGGACCACGATCCGGTCCTCGAGCGGCTTGATCGCAACCTTGGTCGCGGTAGTCACGGGCATACCCTCCTGGGGTACTGGTTTCGTTGCTGGCCAGCGGGGCTGACCAGCGTCAATCTGCCTCATGCCACCGGGCGGGGCCGTCGTCGCGGGTGCCGGTCCGCCTGGCGTTCAACCCCCGGGCACCAGGGCCCGGACGTTGGCACCCTCAGGGTGAGAGTGCTAATCGCAGGTTATTCCTCGGCTAGCACTCCGTCAAGGAGAGTGCCAATCTGCCGCCCTTCGTGTCGCCGCCCGCCATTATCAACTCACGGGGGGCGATGTGGCGGTGACGACCCCGCTCGGACACCGCAACATCGGCCCGCCTGAGTCGATCTACCGGCCGAGCCGGACAATGGGCGGGTGGATCTCGACCAGTTCGCCGCGCTGCGTACCGCCGAGGGGTCGGCCGCGCTCGCCGCGGCGACCGGGGTGGCCGGCGGCGACCCGCTGGTCGCGGCCGCGGCGCTGCGCTCGCGCGGGGTGCCGGCCGGGCTGGCCGCCGCCGCACTGACCCAGGCCGAGCTGCGCCGCCGCGCGGTCGGCAAGTTCGGCCCGGAGGCGGCCGGGATGTTCCTCACCCGCCCCGGCCTGGAGCAGGCCACCCGCCGGGTGGTCGCCGACCGGCGGGCCGCCCGGCTGGCCGCCGCCGGGGTGCGCACCCTCGCCGACCTGGGTTGCGGCCTCGGTGCCGACGCGCTCGCCGCCGCCCGCGCCGGCATCCGGGTGTACGGGGTGGAGGCCGACCCGGTCACCGCCGCGCTGGCCGCCGCGAACGCCGAGGCCGCCGGGCTGGCCGGGCGGTTCACCGTGGAGTGCGGCGACGCGACGGCGTTCGACGTGACCCGGGTCGACGCGGTGTTCTGCGACCCGGCCCGACGGCGGGCAGGAACCGGACGGCGGATCTTCGACCCGGACGCCTACTCGCCGCCGTGGGACTTCGTCACCGGGCTGGCCGCACGGGTGCCGCACACGGTGGTGAAGGTGGCCCCCGGCATCGACCACGCCCGGATCCCGGCCGACGCCGAGGCGGAGTGGGTCAGCGTCGACGGCGACCTGGTCGAGGCGGCCCTGTGGGGCGGCCCGCTCGCCGGGGTGCCCCGCCGGGCGACCGTGCTGCGGGCGGGGCCCGCCGACCGGCAGCGACCGGCGGGCGGCCCGGCGACCCCCGGGGACCGGCCCACCGGTCCCGGTGCCGGGGCGACCGACGGCCACCAGCCGGCCGTCCCCGGTGACCCCCCGGAGCGGAGCCACCAACTGACCGGCACGGGTGACGTCGAGGCGGGAGTCGGGCCGGTACGGCGCTACCTGTACGACCCGGACCCGGCGGTGGTCCGGGCGCACCTGGTCGCCGAACTGGCCGACACCCTCGACGCGACGCTCGCCGACCCGAGCATCGCCTACCTCTACGCGGACGCCCCACGCCCCACCCCGTTCGGCAGGTGCCTGGAGATCGTCGACGTGCTGCCGTTCTCGCTGAAGCGGCTGCGCGCACTGCTGCGGGAGCGCCGGGTCGGCCGGGTGGAGATCCTCAAGCGGGGCTCGGCGTTGTCGCCCGAGCAGCTGCGCCGGGACCTGCGACTGGCCGGGGAGAATCCGGCCAGCCTGGTGCTGACCCGGGTGGCCGGGGCGCCGACGGTGCTGATCGGCCGACCGGTCGCGGACGGGGGCCCGCCGGGCTAGCGTGTCCGGCATGGCGGGACAGGCCACCGCGGCGACGGCGCTGCTGACCAAGCGGAAGATCGCCCACCGCACCCACCCGTACGACGTCGCCCCGGACGCGCCGAACTACGGCGCGCTGGTCGCGGCGGCGCTCGGCGTGCCGCCGGAGCGGGTGTTCAAGACGCTCGTCGCCGAGGTCGACGGGGCGCTGGCGGTGGCGGTCGTCCCGGTCACCGGCGAGCTGAACCTCAAGGCGCTGGCCGCGGCGCTGGGTGGCAAGCGGGCCGCGCTGGCCGACCGGGCCGCCGCCGAGCGGAGCACCGGTTACGTGCGGGGCGGGATCAGCCCGCTGGGCCAGCGGCGACGGTTGCCGACGGTGGTCGACGTCTCCGCGCTGGACCACGACACCGTCTACGTGTCGGCCGGCCGGCGGGGGTTGCAGCTCCAGCTCGCCCCGGCGGATCTGGTGGCCCTCACCGACGCCCGCACCGCGCGGATCGCCGCCGGCTGACCCGGCGTCAGGAGCCGGTCGCAGACCGGACACGCAGCGTGATTGCGGGGCGGGTGTCCCGGGGGTGACAACCGCGTTGCTGAATTGTTACCGCCGCCAACAAACTTCTGACCTCGGCAGTCTTGCGCCCGGCTCGCGGCCGGGAATACGTTGCCGGACACAACAAAACACCGACCACTCCTCCCCCACCCTCGAAAGGACCCGTGCAGATGCGCAAGGGCTTCCTCACCTTCGCCGCCGTGGGCCTGCTGGCCACCGGCAGCATGGCCGCCTGCGGCGACGACTCCAGCAGCAACGAGGCCGGCGGCGACACCGCCAAGAAGCCGAAGATCGGCGTGATCCTGCCGGACAGCAAGTCCTCCGCCCGCTGGGAGACCGCCGACCGCAGGTTCCTCAAGGCCGCCTTCGACGCCGCCGGTGTCGAGTCGGACATCCAGAACGCGCAGAACGACAAGAACGCCTTCCAGACCATCGCCGACCAGATGATCACCAGCGGGGTCACCACCCTGATGATCGTCAACCTGGACTCCGGCACCGGCAAGGCCGTGCTGGACAAGGCGAAGTCGCAGGGTGTCGCCACGATCGACTACGACCGGCTCACCCTGGGCGGGTCCGCGCAGTACTACGTCAGCTTCGACAACGAGGCCGTCGGCAAGCTCCAGGGCGAGGGCCTGGTCAAGTGCCTGACCGAGAAGGGCGTCAAGAACCCGACGGTCGCCTACCTCAACGGCTCGCCGACCGACAACAACGCCACCCTGTTCAAGAACGGCTACGACTCGGTGCTCAAGCCGAAGTTCGAGTCGAAGGAATACACCAAGGGCCCGGACCAGTCGGTGCCGGACTGGGACCCGGCGCAGGCCGCCACCATCTTCGAGCAGATGCTCACCCAGACCGGCGGCAAGATCGACGGTGTGCTCTCCGCCAACGACGGTCTCGGCAACGCGGCCGTCTCGGTGCTGAAGAAGAACAAGCTCAACGGCAAGGTCCCGGTGACCGGCCAGGACGCCGACGTGACCGGCCTGCAGAACATCCTCGCCGGTGACCAGTGCATGACCGTCTACAAGGCCGTCAAGAAGGAGGCCGACGCGGCCGCCGAGCTGGCCATCGCCGTGGCCAAGGGCGAGCGCAAGGAGACCGGGCAGACGGTCAAGGACCCGGAGAGCGGCCGGGACGTCCCGTCCGTGCTGCTGGAGCCGAAGGCGATCGACAAGGCGACCGTCAAGGACGTCGTGGCCGACGGCTACGTCGACAAGGCGAAGCTCTGCACCGGCGCGTACGCCGCGCTCTGCACCGCCAACGGCATCAGCTGACCGTACGACGAGCGTCGTACCCCGCCGACGCGACGCCG
>NZ_JBMDWU010000304.1:0-7979 GCF_048594385.1 Micromonospora sp.
CCGCTGGCCAACGTCGCCGCCGAGGCGGCCGTGGCCGCCTTCCGGTCCGCGCCGGACGGGCCGCCCGCCGTGGTCGTGACGCACCTGCACCGGGCGATGTCGCACACCCGGGGGGCCGCGGTGGCGGTGGCGGAGCTGGACCCGGCGGCGGGCCTGCTGCGCTACGCCGGCCTGGGCAACATCACCGGGACCGTGCTGGCCCCCGACGGCACCCGGCGGGGGCTGGTCTCGCTGCCCGGCATCGCCGGCCACCAGCGCCCGACGGTACGCGGGTACGACTACCCGTTCCCGTCCGGCGCGACGCTGGTGATGCAGAGCGACGGGGTGGTGGACCGGTGGCGCGCCGAGGACTATCCGGGTCTGTTCGGGCGGGCGCCGGTCGTCGTCGCGGCGACCCTGCTGCGCGATGCCGGGGTACGTCGGGACGACGCCTGTGTGCTGGCCGCGAGAATCCCGTCGTGACCGCCCGCGAACCCCTGTTGCGGATGGCGTTGCGGGTGGAACAGGACATCTTCGGCGTACGCCAGCGGGGCCGGGAGGTCGCCGCCGCGATCGGGCTGGAGCACCAGGACCAGGTCCGGTTCGCCACCGCCCTCAGCGAGGTGGCCCGGGACCTGCTGCGCGCGGTGGACGGCGCGGACGTCACCTTCTCCTGTGTGACGGAGCCGGACGGCCGGCGGCTGCTCAGCGTCGACCTCGCCCCGCTGCGCCCGTTGCCCGGCAACCGGTACGAGCCGCAGTCCGGCGCGGTGGCGCGGTTGGTGGACACCCTGGGGCTGGCGGACGTGCAGGGAGATACCGTCGTGAGGATGTCCCGACGTGTCCCGCCCGCCGCTGCGGCGCTGACTCCGCAGCGCCTGGCGGAGCTGCGCGCCGAACTGGGTGCCAGCGCGCCGGCCAGCGCCCTGGACGAGTTGGCCACCCAGAACGGGCAGCTCATCGCCGCCCTCGACGAGGTACGCAGCCAGCGCGACGAGCTGGCCGTGCTGAACGCCGAACTGGAGGAGACCAACCGGGGTGTGATGGCGCTCTACACCCAGCTCTCCGAGGAGCTGGAGGAGACCAACCGGGGCGTGGTGGCGCTCTACGCCGAGTTGGACGAGAAGTCGGCCCAGCTCCGCGCGGCGAGCGAGTCGAAGAGCCGGTTCCTGGCCAATGTCAGCCACGAGCTGCGGGCGCCGGTGACCGCGATCATCGGGCTGGGACGGTTGTTGACCGACTCGGCGTCGGACCCCCTCACCGGCGAACAGGCACAGCAGGTCGAGCTGATCCGGTCCTCGGCCGCCGACCTGCTCTCCCTGGTCAACGATCTGCTTGACCTGGCCAAGGCGGAGGCGGGCCGGATCGAGCCGGAGTGGGCGCAGGTCGACCTGCGGGCGGTCTTCGGGCAGCTGCGCGGGACGCTGCGTGCGCTCACCCTGCGTTCCGAGGTGGAGTTGGTGGTTGAGGAGCCGCCCCCGGGCACGGTGCTCCGCTCGGACGAGGTGCTGCTGGCCCAGGTGTTGCGCAACCTGCTGCACAACGCGGTGAAGTTCACCGACCGGGGTGAGGTGCGGATGCGCGCCGAACGTGTCGACGACCGGCTCCGCGTCTGTGTCTCGGACACCGGGCCGGGCATCCCCGCCGAGCTGCACGAACGGGTGTTCGAGGAGTTCTACCAGGTGCCCGGCACCAGCCGGCGCAGCGGCACCGGCCTCGGCCTGCCGTACGCCCGGCGGTTGGTGACGCTGCTCGGCGGCACCCTGACGCTGACCAGCGAACCGGGCCGGGGCAGCAGTTTCACGGTTGACCTGCCCGTGGCGGGAGTGTGAGGTGGCCGCCGCCCCGCCGACGATCCTGGTGGTCGATGACAGTCCCACCAAGCGCTACCTGCTGGTGAGTTGGCTGACCCGGGCGGGTTTCACCGTGCGGGAGGCGGAGAACGGCACCGAGGCGCTGGCCCGGGTCGGGGTGGACCCGATCGACCTGGTGGTGCTCGACGTCCGGCTGCCGGATCTCAGCGGTTTCGAGGTCTGCGAGCGGATCAAGGCGGACCATCCGGCCATTCCGGTGATCCACGTGTCCGCGCACGCCGTCGACGTGGTGGACCGGGCCCAGGGGTTGACCCGGGGCGCGGACGCGTACCTGGCCGAGCCGATCGAGCCGGAGGAGCTGGTCGCCACCGCGCACGCGGTGCTGCGCTACTACCAGGCGCGGCAGCGGGCGGAACTGCTCGCCGAGCGGCTGACCGGGCTGGCCGACACCACCGTGGCGGTGCACGCCGCGTCCACCTTCGTTCGCCTGTTGCAGGAGGCGGCGGCGGGTGCGGCGCAGATCTTCCGCAGTCCGGCGGCGGTGGTCGCGGAGACCTTCGACGGGGAGTGCCTGGCCGGGGTCGCCGCCGGTCCGGGCGCGGTGGCGGAGATCGTGCCGTGGGTGGTGGACGACACCGGCGTGCCGACCGGCGCGACCGTCCGGGTGGACGCCCCCGAGGGGTGGGCGCTGGTGCGGTGGCCGGCCGACGACACGGTGACGGTGGCCGCCGCGAAGCTGCGGGAGGACCGCGCCCCGCTGTACGTGGTGGTGCCCACCGCCACCCAGACCGCCCGGACCCCGGTGTTGGTGCAGCTCGCGCAGGCGGTCGCCTCGGCGGTGGAGGCGCAGCGCTCCTACGACGAGGAGCACCGGATCGCGGTCACCCTCCAGCGCAGCCTGCTGCCCCGCCGACTGCCCGACGTCGCCGGCCTCGACCTGGCGGTCCGCTACGAGCCGGCCAGTGCGCAGACCGAGGTGGGCGGGGACTTCTACGAGCTGGTGATGCTCGACGGGCACCTGCTGGTGGCGATCGGCGACGTCGCCGGCCACTCGCTGCACGCGGCGACGGTGATGGCCGAGCTGCGGCACGCGATGCGGGCGTACGCGGTGGAGGGGCACCAGCCGGGGGTGATCGTGGACCGGCTCAACGTGCTGATGCGTACGTTGCTGCGCAACGAGCTGGCGACCCTGTGCATCCTGCTGCTGCATCCGTCGACGGGCCGGATCAGGCTGGCCAGCGCCGGGCACCTGCCGGCGTTGGTGACGGTGGACGGCCGGGTGGAGTTCGTCCAGCAGTCGGCCCCGCTGCTCGGGGTGCGCGCGGACCGCCCCGAGGACCTGGAGTTCACCCTGCCGGCCGGGGCGACACTGGTGCTCTACACCGACGGGCTGATCGAGCGGCGGGACACCACCATCGACGACGGCCTGGCCGCGCTGGCGGCCTGCGCGACGGTGGTCGACGACGACCTGGACGGTTTCTGCCAGCGGCTGCTGGTGGAGCTGGCCCCGCCGGAGATCCACGACGACGTCGCTGTGGTGGCGGTCCGCCGCCGCTGAGGGCTTCCCCGTACGCCACGCCCACCCCGCCCCCGAATTCCTGCCCCTCATCCCGGACCCGGGCGACCCCAACCACTGCCCTGATTACTCAGGGTGCTCACGCGAGGGCTTCGCTTTCGATGTTGCTCCCCGTGATCGCAGGCCGATCCCCCGTAACTCCCTTCTCCCTCCTTTGCTCTGCTGACCTATTCGCACCAGCGCGCTGAACTGCCAATTCAGAAGATGCCCGGGAGTGTGTCGTGCCCATCGCCCGGCACGGTGAGTAGCTGTCGCTGTGATGGCAGCAGAGCAAAGGATGCGGGCGGGACCGGGGGTGGGGAGGCTGTGGTTACTCACTGTTGTCGCCATGGGTGGGTTGGACGCTGCCGGGCCCGGCCGCTGTTCGGATCGGCCGGGGCGGCGGCGCGGTGCACGCGGTAGCTGACCGATGCGGGTGCGCGGCGCACGCACCCGTATCGCGGAGAGTTCTTGCGGCTATGACGAAAATAACTCTCCACAAGGGTGCGACCGGCCACGGAGGCGGTCGCCGGTGGGGGTGGGTGGGAGTCAGCGCAGGGAGCGGGCGTAGCCGGTGGGGGTGCGGCCGGTGACGGCGGCGAAGTCGCGGGCCAGGTGCGCCTGGTCGCTGTAGCCGAGGTCGGCGGCGAGGGTCGCCCAGTCGGGCATCCCGGCGGCGGCCTGCTCGATCGCCTCCAGGAGGCGGTACCGGCGGATCACCCACTTGGGGCCGACGCCGACGTGGTCCAGGAAGAGCCGCTGCAACCGCCGTACGGACAGGTCGTGGCGGCGGGCGAGGTCGTCGACCCGCAGCACGCTGCGGTCGGTGCGGATCGCCTCGGCGAGGGCGATCGCCTCCGCCGTCGCCGGGTCGGGCCGTGGTGCCCAGGCGAGGAGGAAGGCGTCCAGGGCGCGGCAGCGCTCGTCGTCCGTACCGTCGCAGCGGGGCGCGGCTTCGACGGACCGGGCGGCGCGGGCGGCGGCCGGGTCGGTGTCGAGCGGCACGTGCCGGTTGGTGAGACCGGAGACCGGGCGACGCCAGAACGGGCGGAAACCCCCGGGGCGGAACTGGATGCCGCTGACTGCTCCGGCGTCGGCCAGGGTGACGGTGAACAGGGTGCGGCCGACCCCGGCCACCTCGGCGGTCTCCGGGCCGGCGGCGTCGCGGCGGAACACCACGTTGACGGCCGGGTGCGGCACGACCTGCTGCGTGAACGGCGTGGTCAGCGCCCAGTCGACCAGCCAGTAGTGCTCCACCCAGGGGCGCAGCGCGGGGTCCGGCAGGTGCCGCCGGAACCGCAGCTCCCGGCGGAACCGGGCCGGATCGAGGATGCCCCGGTCGTCCCCGCGTGGCTGTCGCATTCGTTCAAGACCACCTTCATACGCTGGCAATATGGCAACGAAGACTAGTGAGCTGCTGGGTGCCGCCGTCCCGCGGACCGTGGCGTTGGTCCGGGCGATCGGCGACGACCAGCTCGACCTGCCCACCCCGTGCGCGGACTACACCGTCGGGGGCCTGATCAACCACGTGTACGACGTGGCGGTCAACTTCCAGCGGCTGGCCGCCGGGCAGGAGACGGACTGGTCGGTCAAGACCGACCACGTGGCCGAGCCGGGCTGGCGGGACCGGTTCGCCGTCGAGGCCGACCGGCTCGTCGCCGCCTGGGAGGACCCGGCCAGCGAGGAGGGCGTCGCGCCGGCGATGGGGCTGCCCCGGTCGACGGTCGGCCTGATGGGCGTGGTGGACCTGGTGGTGCACGGCTGGGACCTGGCGCGGGCCACCGGCCAGCCGTACGAGCCGACGCCGGAGAGCATCGGGGCGCTGCACGGCTTCATGGACGAGATGGGGCCGACGGGCCGGCAGATGGGCGCGTTCGGGCCGGAGGTGCCGGTCGACGCGGCCCGCCCGGAGCTGGACCGGCTGCTCGGTCGTACCGGCCGGGACCCGGCCTGGGTCGGCTGACCCCACCACCGGTCGGGCGTGGCGGGACCGCCGCGTCCGTCCCAGCCGGTCGCCCACCGTCACGTCGACCAGGCTGCTTGACACCGGCTATTCGCCGAATGAATAGTTAGTCAGGTGTCCACGTCGCACGTGCTGCTCGGGTTGCTGGCTGCCGGCAGCCGGCACGGCTACGAGCTGAAGCGGGCCCACGACACCCGGCTGCCCCGGGCCAAGCCGCTCGCCTTCGGGCAGGTCTACGCCACCCTGGGCCGCCTGCAACGCGACGGCCTGGTGGTCAGCGCCGGCCAGGAACGCGAGGCCGGCCCCGACCGGACCTCCTACACCCTCACCGACCAGGGCCGGGCCGCGCTCACCGGCTGGCTGGCCGCCGTCGAGCCACCCATGCCGTACGTGACGAGCGCGCTCTTCACCAAGGTGGCGGTGGCGCTGCTGGTCGCCGACCTCAACGCGGCCCGGTCCTACCTGATCGCCCAGGCGCGGGCGCACACCGAGCGGCTGCGCGAACTCACCGCCGTCAAGACGGCGCCCGCGTCCACCCTCGCCGACGTCGTCGCCGTCGACTACGTCATCGCCCACCTCGACGCCGACCTGCGGTGGCTGCGCACCACCCTGACCCGCGTCGCCGACTGGCACCGGGAGGTGCATCCGTGAGCGGACTCCAGGCACGCGGCGTGGTCCGGTCGTACGGTCCGACCCCGGCCCTGCGCGGCGTCAGCCTCGACGTCGCCGAGGGGGAGATCGTCGCGGTGACCGGGCCCAGCGGCTGCGGCAAGTCCACCCTGCTGCACTGCCTCGCCGGCATCCTGCGCCCCGACGAGGGTGAGGTGCACTGGCGGGGGGAGCGGATCGACACCTGGCCCGAGGCGGCGCGGTCCCGGCTGCGCCGTAGCGAGTTCGGGGTGTTGTTCCAGTTCGGTCAGCTCGTCCCCGAGCTGACCGCGGCGGAGAACGTCGCCCTGCCCCTGCACCTCGCCGGCACGGGGCGGCGCGGCGCAGGGCGGGTGGCGCGCGAATGGCAGGACCGCCTCGGCGTCGCCCACCTCGCCGACGTACGCCCCGGCGCGATGTCCGGCGGGCAGCAGCAGCGCTGCGCCACCGCCCGCGCCCTGGTCACCGGGCCCCGGGTGCTCTTCGCCGACGAGCCGACCGGCGCGCTCGACACGCTCGGCGGCGAGGAGGTCCTCACCCGGCTCGTCCAGCTCGCCCGGGAACAGGGCACCACCATCGTCCTGGTCACCCACGAACCCCGGATCGCCGCGTACGCCGACCGCGAGGTGATGCTCCGCGACGGCGTGGTCGACCCGAGCGGCCTCGGCCTGGACGAACCCCTCGCCCCGGTGGCCGGTCCCGGCGCGGTCGCCAGGTGACACCGGTCGTCGCGCTGCGGCTCGCCCTGGCCGGCAACCGCACCGACACCGCCCGGGTCGTCCTCACCGCGCTCAGCGCGGCCCTGGCCGCGCTCGCCGCGTTGGCGGCCCTCACCGTGCTGGCCATCCCCACCCCACCCGGCGGGCGGGGCGCGAACAACTCCGAGCAGTACGGCAACGCGCTGCTGCGCGAGCCCGGCCTGCGCGGCGGGACGGCGGTCGCGTTGCTGCTGCTCGCCGTCCCGGTGCTCGCCCTGGCCGGGCAGTGCGTCCGGCTCGGCGCGCCGGCCCGGGACCGGCGACTGGCCGCGTTCCGGCTGGCCGGGGCCACCCCCGGGCAGGTGACCGTGCTGGTCGCGGTGGAGACGGGGCTGGCCGGTCTGCTGGGCACCCTGGTCGGGCTGGGGACGTACCTGGTGGGCCGGGTGCTGCTGCACCGGCCCGACGCCCGGGGGCTGCTCCCCCTGCCCACCGACGTGCTGCCGTCACCGCCGGCGATCGGGGCGGTGGTGCTCGGCCTGCCGGTGCTGGCCGGGCTGGTCGGCGTCGTCCTGCTGCGCCGGGTCACCGCGACCCCGCTCGGGGTGGTCCGGCGGATCCGCCGGGAACGTGCCCCGGGTCCGTGGGCCGGGCTGCTGATCGTGGCCGGTGTGGCCGCGTACGGTCTGCTCGTCCCGGTCGGCCGGTGGTACGCCGCCCGTGGTCAGGACCCGCCTGCCGTGCTGGAACCGTTGCTGATGCTCGGTGGTGCGCTGGCCGCGCTGGTCGGGGTGGTGGTCGGCACCGGCTGGCTGTCGCACACGGCCGGGCGGCTGCTGCACCGGTGGGGTCGCGGGCCGGCCACGCTGCTGGCCGCCCGCAGGTTGACCGCCGACCCGTGGGCCGGCAGCCGGACCCTGGCCGCCCTGCTGGCGGCGGTGATCGTGGGGGCGGGCGCGGCCGGGCTGCGGGCCTCCATGCTCGCCGACATGACGGCGAACCGGGCCATCGGCCAGAGCTTCGCCGCCAGCGACGACTTCTACCTGAACACGATGGACCTGGTCGACCGGGCGGTCCAGGTGGCGGTGGCGCTGGCCGCCGGTGGCCTGGTCGTCGCCCTGGTCGAGGGGATCGTCGCCCGCCGCCGGACGTACGCGGCGCTGGTCGCCTCCGGGGTGCCCCGCAGCGTCATCGGCTGCTCGGTGGCCTGGCAGGCGCTGGCCCCGGCGGTGCCGGCCACGGTGCTGGCGCTCGCCGGCGGCCTGCTGCTCACCTGGACCACCGGTGGCCGCCCACGCAGCGACGGGGGGCCGACCGTCCAG
>NZ_JBMDWU010000305.1:0-6659 GCF_048594385.1 Micromonospora sp.
CACTCCGTCATCGAGGGCCTGGGGGGGGGGGGGTCCGTGGGTTTGCCGTGCGTGGGGGTGGGGCGGGCCGCGGGGGCCTGGCGGGCCCGCCGCGCCCGGCGCGGTGCCCCCGACGACGACCCGCCGCCCGGCGGATCCGCCCCCACCCCGGTCACCGTCAGCGGGAACGCCGAACGCTGATCAGCGGGCCCGGCGGGCGGCGTGCGCCCGCGCGGTCAGCTCCGCGGCGAGCGCCCACGCCTGCGCCAGGTCACGGTCGTGCGCGGCGGCTCCCGACCCGCCGGCCGTGTCGACGTGCACGGTGGCCAGCCGCAACCGGCGCTGCGCCGGCCCCTGCACCACCCGCACGCTCTGCATCCGGGCGTACGGCACCAGCGTCAACTGCCGGGTGAGCAGGCCGGAGCGGACGGCGAAGACCCGCTCGTGCAGGCCCGCGCCGAGCACCCGGGCGCTGAGCGGGCGCAACCAGCGGGCCCGGCCCGGCGGGGGCGTCAGCGGCAGCGCGGTCAGCGTCACCCCGGGCAGCACCTCGTCGACGATCGCCGCCCCGACGGTCAGGTCACCGACGGGCAGCAGCCGGTCGGGCCGGTTGCGGTCGTCGGCCTCGCCGCCGGAGTAGCCGGCGACCTCCAGCCGCAGCCGCAGCCACCCCTTCATCCGCCAGAGCAGCGGCCAGGTCACCCCGACGGTCTGCACCCGATCCAGCGGCACCGTCTGCACCCGGGTCTCCAGCAGGCCGTTGTGGATGCGTAGCCGGTCGGCCTCGCGGGCCAGCCGGAAGTTCCAGTCGTCGAGGACCCGGCGGACCGGTTGCAGCAGCACACCGGCCATCGCGGTCAGGGTGCTGGCCACCGCGATGAACGACCAGGAGCCCTCGGAGAGGAACTGCGCCACCACGAAGGCCACCCCGACCGGCAGCAGGAACGCCTGCGGGGTGAGTAGCTGGCTGACCAGCAGGTCGGTGTTGGTCACCGCGTGCAGCGGCCGGCCGGCCGGCTCCCGGTCGACCGGCGCGCCGGCGTCCCCGCCCGGCGGCACGACGGCTGTCGACTGCGGGCCGGGACCGGTGGCCGCCCCGTCGGGCAGGCCGGCGGCCACGGCGAGCAGCCGTTGCCGTAGCCGGGCCGCGTCGGCGACCGACAGGTACGCCAGCGGCGCCTCGGTCTTGCCGCCGCCGACCACCTCCAGGCGCAGCTCGGCCAGGCCGGTGAGCTGCGCCAGCAGGGGGCGGACCACCTCCACGGCCTGCAACCGCTCCAGCGGGATCGCCCGGGTCCGCCGCCACAGCAGCCCCTCGTACACCCGCAGTTCCCGCCCGACGATGTGGTAGCCGGTGTTGTACCAGCTCACCACCGCCAGCACCGTCGCGCCCAGGGCGAGCACCGCCACCAGCACCGCGAACCAGCCGAAGCCGACCCGGGACAGTGTCGACCAGGAGAGCCCGGCGATCACCACGACCAGGGACTTCGCCCCCTGCAACACCGGGCTCAGCGGGTGCAGCCGCTGCCGTGGCTCGGCACCGGCCGGCCCGCCCGTCCCCACCGGCGGGGCAGCCGGAGCCGCCGGGACGTCGGGAGCCGCCGGGACGTCGGGTGCCGTCGGGGCGTGCGGGGGCGTCGGGTGGGGTGCGCCGGGGCCGGGGGAACCGTCGGTCACAGTCCCTCCGCCCGGTCCTCACCGAGGGCGGTGAGCCGGTCGCGGAGCCGGGCCGCCTCCGCCGGCCGCAGGCCGGGCACCCGGGCGTCGGTGGCCGCCGCGGCGGTGTGCAGCTGCACGGTGGCGAGGTCGAAGGCGCGTTCCAGCGGGCCCGCGCTGACGTCGACGAACTGCATCCGCGAGTACGGCACGATGGACAACCGGCGGACCAGCAGCCCGTGCCGGACCAGCAGGTCGTCGGCGCGCTCGGCGTACCCCCAGGCGCGCACGGCGCGGACGATCGTCACCACCCGCCAGGCACCGCCGAGCAGCACCACGGCACAGCCGGCACCGAACAGCCAGTGCCCGGTGAACGCCCAGCCCAGCGCCAGCCCGACCAGCAGCACCGCCAGGCCCATCGCCAGGCGGAGCAGTTCGACCCAGATCAGGTCGGTCGAGATGGGCTGCCAGTGGACCGTGTCCGGCCAGGGTTCCAGGGCGCTCACCGGGGACTGGGGTGGCTCGGCAGCGTTCACGCTTCGAGGGTATGCGATCCGGGGAGCGCGGTGACGTCACGGAGGAAGCCGCGGGCGTCGAGGAAGTCGCCGAGGCTGCCCCGGTGGGCCGGGCAGGCGAGCCAGGTCTTGCGCCGCTCGGGCTCGTGCAACCGGGGATTGTTCCAGCGCAGTGCCCACGCGGCGGGCGCGCGGCAGCCCCGGGACGAACAGACGGGTGGCTCGCCTGCGGGGGTGGGATCGGTCACCAGGGGAGTGTAGGCGCGCGCCGTGGCCGGGGTCGTGCGCCGGGACCGGGGATGTGCGCCGGGCCGGAGAAGCCGGGGCCGGAGAAGAGGTGAGCGCCGGGCGGCCACGGGGGGAGCCGCCCGGCGACGGGGTGAATCGTACACGTGGCAGGCCCCTTCGTGTCCAGCCTCGTTCAGCGATTCGGTGATCCGGACGGCGTACCCGAAATCGGGTTCTCCCCACCTCGGCTCTCAGCCGGGCATGCGAGTCTTGTTACCGCACCACGCCACGACGACCGAACATGCTGTGGAGGACCGGTGGCCCAGCCGACCACGCCCGACGCCCCGACCCCGAACGGGACGGCCCCCGAGACACCCGCGGCGGTGACCACCCCCGCCCAGGACGCCACCCTGCTGGAACGGGCCCTGTTCGAGATCAAACGGGTGATCGTCGGTCAGGACCGGATGGTGGAGCGGATGTTCGTGGCGCTCCTGGCCCGGGGGCACTGCCTGCTGGAGGGGGTGCCCGGGGTGGCCAAGACCCTCGCCGTGGAGACGATGGCCCGGGTGGTGGGCGGGCAGTTCGCCCGGGTGCAGTTCACCCCGGACCTGGTGCCGGCGGACATCATGGGCACCCGGATCTACCGGCAGTCGAGTGAGAAGTTCGACGTCGAGCTGGGCCCGGTCTTCGTGAACTTCCTGCTCGCCGACGAGATCAACCGGGCCCCGGCCAAGGTGCAGTCGGCGCTGCTGGAGGTGATGAGCGAGCGGCAGGTGTCGATCGGCGGTCAGAGCCACCGGGTGCCCGACCCGTTCCTGGTGATGGCGACCCAGAACCCGATCGAGCAGGAGGGCGTCTATCCGCTGCCGGAGGCGCAGCGGGACCGTTTCCTGATGAAGATCGTCGTCGGGTATCCGACCGACGCCGAGGAGCGGGAGATCGTCTACCGGATGGGGGTCGCCGCGCCCGAGCCGGCGCAGGTGTTCGACACCGACGACCTGCTCGCCCTGCAACGCAAGGCCGACCAGGTCTTCGTGCACAACGCCCTGGTCGACTACGCGGTACGGCTGGTGCTGGCCACCCGCAGCCCGGCCGAGCACGGGATGCCCGACGTGGCCCGGCTGATCCAGTACGGGGCCAGCCCGCGTGCCTCGCTCGGCCTGATCCGGGCCACCCGGGCGCTGGCCCTGCTGCGCGGCCGGGACTACGCGCTGCCCCAGGACGTCCAGGACATCGCGCCGGACATCCTGCGGCACCGGTTGGTGCTCAGCTATGACGCGCTCGCCGACGACGTGCCCGCCGACCACGTGGTGCACCGGGTGATGTCGACCATCCCGCCGCCCTCGGTCGCGCCCCGGCAGCAGGCGTCCGGGCCGCCGCCGGTCAGCGGCCCGCCGGCCGCCGGCTGGCCCGGGCAGCACCCGTGACCGCACCGGTACGCCCGGCCGACGCCGGTGGGGAGCGGACCGAGGCGGTGCTGTCCCGCCTGCAACTGCTGGTGACCCGCAAACTCGACGGGCTGCTCCAGGGCGACTACGCGGGCCTGCTGCCCGGTCCGGGCAGCGAGGCGGGGGAGTCCCGCGAGTACCGACCCGGCGACGACGTACGCCGGATGGACTGGCCGGTGACCGCCCGCACCACCACCCCGCACGTGCGGCGTACGGTGGCCGACCGGGAGTTGGAGACCTGGCTGGCGGTGGACCTGTCGGCGAGCCTGGACTTCGGCACCGGCCGGTGGCTCAAGCGGGACGTGGTGGTCGCCGCGACGGCCGCGTTGACCCACCTGACGGTGCGCGGCGGCAACCGGATCGGCGCGGTGATCGGCACCGGGGCCCCGCCGCCGGCCCCGCCCACCCGTCGGTGGCGCTCCGCCCCGCCACCGGCGCCCACCGGGCCCGGGGTGCTGACCCGGGTGCCGGCCCGGTCCGGCCGGCGGGAGGCGCAGGCGCTGCTGCGCGCGGTGGCGCACACCCCGCTGCGCCCCGGACGCGGCGACCTCGGCGCGCTGGTGGACCTGCTCAACCGGCCGCCGCGCCGCCGGGGCCTGGCGGTGGTGATCTCGGACTTCCTCGCGCCGCCCGCGCAGTGGGGCCGGCCGCTGCGTAAGCTGCGGGTCCGGCACGACGTGCTGGCCATCGAGGTGGTCGACCCGCGCGAGCTGGAGTTGCCCGACGTGGGGGTGCTGCCGGTGGTGGACCCGGAGACCGGGGAACTGCACGAGGTGCAGACCGCCGATCCGCGGCTGCGCCGCCGCTACGCCGAGGCGGCCGCCGCCCAGCGCGGCGCGATCGCCACCGAGCTGCGGGCCGCCGGGGCCGGGCACCTGATGCTGCGTACCGACCGAGACTGGCTGCTGGACATGGTGCGATTCGTGGCCGCCCAGCGGCACGCCCGCACCCGGGGGACGACGCGATGATCCGTTTCATGCAACCGTGGTGGCTGCTGGCCCTGGTGCCGGTGCTGGTCCTGGCCGCCGCCTACGTCTGGCGGCAGCGCCACCGCCGGGCGTACGCGATGCGGTTCACCAACGTGGACCTGCTGCGTACCCTCGCGCCGAAGGGGTTGGGGTGGCGACGGCACGCGGCGGCGACCGCACTGCTGTTGGCGATGGTGGCGCTGGCCACCGGGATGGCCCGCCCGGCGATCGACACCGAGGAGCCGCTGGAGCGGGCCACCGTGATGCTCGCCATCGACGTGTCGTTGTCGATGCAGGCCGACGACGTGTCGCCGAACCGGTTGGAGGCGGCGCAGGAGGCGGCCAAGCAGTTCGTCGGCGAGCTGCCGGCCAGCTACAACCTGGGGCTGGTCTCCTTCGCCAAGGCGGCGAACGTGCTGGTCGCGCCCACCAAGGACCGGGCCGCGGTGACGGCGGCGATCGACGGGCTGACCCTGGCCGAGGCGACCGCCACCGGCGAGGCGGTCTTCACCTGCCTGGAGGCGATCCGGTCGGTGCCGGCCGACGGCGCGGCCGGTATCCCGCCGGCCCGGATCGTGCTGCTCTCCGACGGGTTCCGCACCTCGGGCCGGTCGGTGGAGGAGGCCGCGGCGGCGGCGCAGGCGGCGAACGTGCCGGTCTCGACCATCGCGTTCGGCACGGACTCGGGGCAGGTCGACATCGGTGGTCAGTTGCAGCGGGTGCCGGTGGACCGGCTGGCGTTGGCCCAGCTCGCCGAGACCACCGAGGGCTTCTTCTACGAGGCGGCCTCGGTGGCCGAGCTGAAGCAGGTCTACCAGGACATGGGTTCGTCGATCGGGTTCCGCACCGAGCCCCGCGAGATCACCCAGTGGTACGCGGGGGCGGCGCTGCTGCTGGCGCTCTGCGCGGGCGGGCTGAGCCTGCTCTGGACGTCCCGGATGCTCTGAGGTCGGCCGGGACGTCCCGGGGTGCGGTGCCCGTCCCCCGGGACGTCCCGGCGGTGATCCGGGTCCGGGGCGTCCCGGCGGTGCTCGCGGGTGCGGGGCGCGCGGGTCGGCGCGGCGGTCTCAGGGACCGCCGCCGGCCAGCACGAACACGACGGCCACCCAGACGGCGGCGAGGGTGAAGCCCAACGGGGCGACGTAGCGGCTCATGAACGGCTCCGGTGGCGACTGGACGGTCCGCGGGGCGGGCGGGACCGCAGGGGTTGATCAGGGCGCGCACACGAAGTCGTGACCGGGGTGCTCCACGGGGGCGTCCCGGCGCGGGACGGCACCACCTACCGGTCTGTCGGCCGGGGCCGCAGGCGGGCGGTGACGGGGAGCGGGAGCTGGGTCAGCTCGACCGACTGAGTCGTGGCTCAGCGGGGCTGACGGACGGCCCGGCCACGACTGGGAGGATCGCTATCTCGCACAGCGATCACCTCCTGCGGTCGGCGGGGCCAGAAACGCGAGTCGCATTCGGCTCGCGGACGCTGATCATCGTACAACGGGGGCACCCGCGACGCGCATTCGGCCGACCCGGCCCCGGACGGTGGTCGCCTGCTCCCGGAGGGTGGTCGCCCCGCGATTCCTCCCGGCCGCCGCGCCGGGCCCGGTGGCGCACTGTTAGCGGTTACCTGCCGGTAACGCCTAGGCTCCGACCGGAATGATCAGCGGAACCGAAGGGGGACCCGTGGCCCGCACCGTGCTGGTGACCGGCGGCAACCGGGGAATCGGACTGGCCATCGCCCAGGCGTTCGCCAAGCAGGGCGACCGGGTCGCGGTCACGCACAGCAGCGGCGACGCGCCGGAGGGAATGTTCGGCGTCCGGTTCGACTTCACCGACAGCGCCTCTGTCGACTCCGCGTACACCGCCGTCGAGGC
>NZ_JBMDWU010000306.1:0-4725 GCF_048594385.1 Micromonospora sp.
CCCCCCCGCGCCCGGGGCGGGCGGGGCCGCGGAGCCGGGGGGGCCGGGCCCCGGCCGTCGGCCGGTCCGGCCCCGAGTGGACCGGCCCGGCGGGGGTGCCCGTCGGGCCGGGAGGCGTACCTGGTTGGCTGCCGCATATGACCGGCAGCAGGATCTCCCGGCGCGGGAACGCGGCGCACCGCCTCTACAGCGTCGTGGTGTTCGTGGTGCTCGCCTCCCTGGACAACGTGGCGATCGGCCTGGTGCCCCCGCTGTACGGGCCGATCTCCGGGGCGCTGGGCGTGCCGCAGCGGATGCTCGGCCTGGTCACGGCGGTGAGCTTCCTGGTCAGTGCGGTCGCGGCGGTGGCCTGGGCGTACGTCGGTGACCGGACCAACCGCAAGCCGCTGCTGATGGTCGGCACGCTGGTCTGGGCGGCCGGCACCGGTGGCAGCGCGTTCGCCACCGGCTTCCCGACGTTCCTCGCCGCGCAACTGGTGGCCGCGGTCGGGTTGGGCGCGGTCGGCTCGGTCGGGTTCTCCGTGGTCACCGACCTGATCTCCCCGCGCCGCCGGGGGCTGGTGATGAGCTTCTGGGGGCTGTCCCAGGGGGTCGGCACCCTGGCCGGGACGCTCACCGGCGGGCTGCTCGGCGCGACCGACTGGCGACGCCCGTTCCTGCTGCTCACCGTGGTCGGCCTGGGCGCGACGGTGGCCTACCTGCTGACCTACGACATCCGGCGCGGGCAGAGCGAACCGGAGCTGGCCGCGGCGATCGAGGCCGGCGTCGAGTACGACTACCGGATCACCCGCTCCGACCTGCCGCGCATCCTGGGGCGACGGACCAACCGGTGGCTGATCCTGCAGGGCCTCACCGCTCAGGCGGCGTTCGGGTCGCTGGTGTGGCTGCCGGTGCTGTTCGCCGAGCGGGCGCAGGAGCAGGGCTACTCGACGGCGACGGCGGTCGTGGTGGGCAGCGTCTTCGCCACCCTGTTCCAGCTCGGTGGGGTGTTCTCCATCGTCGGCGGGCTGGTCGGGGACGCGCTGCAACGGCGTACCCCCCGGGGCAGGGCGCTGGTCGCGGCGGTCGGCGTGCTCGCGGCGCTGCCGTTCTACCTGGTGTTGTTCTTCGTGCCGATCCGGATCGACGTGCCCGACGGCGGCGGCACCGGCGCGGTGGTGGGTGCCGTGCTGGCCAGCGTGGTGACCGAGCCGACGGTCGGGCTGAGCCTGCTCACCGCCGTCGTCGCGCTGGCGTTGACCTCGGCGAACTCGCCGAACTGGTTCGCCCTGATCGCCGACGTCAACCCGCCGGAGCACCGGGGCACCGTCTACAGCCTGGGCAACCTGGTCAACGGGGTCGGCCGGGCCGCCGGCAACGGGCTGGTCGGCGCGGCCTTCCACGCGCTGCGGGCGGCCTTCCCGCCGCCGCTCAACTACGCCGTCGGGCTGGCTGCGTTCCAGCTCTTCTTCATCCCCACCGGGCTGATGTACTGGCTGGCCTCCCGCACGTCACCCGGCGACATCGCCGCCGTGGGTGACCTGCTGCACGACCGCGCCGACCGCCGCTGACCTGCTGGTGCCGGCCCCGCCCCGGGGAGACGGCTCGCCGCAGATCCGGGCCACCGGTGACCTCAACCCGTGAATCGTTAACGCCATCAGCTCGAAAGGACGCGAAGAGCATCACCAAGGTCGCCGTGTCCCGCCGGGGGCCTGCCGCCAGCCTCGCACCGGTCCCCGGCACGCCCCCGGCATCAGCATCAGGCCCCCGCACCAGGGCACCCCGCCACCAGGGGTCAGACCCACTCCGGTCCGGGGCCGAACTCCGGCCCCGGACCGGCTGAGCGCCGGGGCCGGAGTTCAGGACCGGGAGTGGGTCAGGAGTGCCGGACCCAGACCGTGACGTCGGTGGGGACCCGGCCGTCGGCGTCCAGTGGCGCGCTGCTGTGCAGCAGTTCCCCGGCCGGTGGCGGCACCGCGGCCGTGCCGAAGTTGGTCAGCACGGTCAGCCCGCCGTTGCGGAAGCTCAGCACCTCGTCGCCGGAGGAGAGCCACTGCAGCGTCCCCCGCCCCAGGGCGTGCTCGCGGCGCAGCCGCAACGCGGTCCGGTACGTCTCGTACGTCGAGCCGGCCACCCCCCGCTGCCGGTCCAGGGCGTACTCGGCCCACAGTGGCGGCTGCGGCAGCCAACTGGCGTCGGTCGGGCCGAAGCCGTACGACGGGGCGTCGGCCTCCCACGGGATCGGCACCCGGCAGCCGTCCCGACCGCGCTGGGTGTGGCCGCTGCGCTCCCAGGTCGGATCCTGCCGGGACTCGTCGGGCAGCGTGGTGTGCTCCGGCAGCCCCAACTCCTCGCCCTGGTAGAGGTAGGCCGAGCCGGGCAGGGCGAGCATCAGCAGGGTGGCCGCCCGGCCCCGGCGCAGGCCCAGCGCGGCGTCCGGCTGGGGGTCGCCGATGCCGATGCCGTTGGGCCGGCCGCCCTTGGCGGACAGGCCCAGCCGGGAGGCGTGCCGGATGACGTCGTGGTTGGACAGCACCCAGGTGGTGGGGGCGCCGACCGCGTCGGTGGCCTCCAGCGAGCGGGTGATCACCGCGTACTGGGCGGGAGCCGTCCAGGCGGCGAGCAGGTACTCGAAGTTGAACGCCTGGTGCATCTCGTCGGGGCGGACGTAGCGGGCGATCCGCTCGGCCGGCTCCACCCACGCCTCGGCGACGAGGATCCGCTCGCCGTCGTAGGAGTCCAGCACCCGCCGCCACTCGCGGTAGACCTCGTGGACGCCGTCCTGGTCCCACATCGGCGGGCGTGGCTTGTCCGCCTCGTTGCCGGAGAGGAGCTCCTGCGGCTCCTCCCAGTTGGCCAGGTCGGCCTGCTTGATCAGGCCGTGCGCCACGTCCACCCGGAAACCGTCGACGCCCCGGTCCAGCCAGAACCGGAGCACGTCGAGGAACTCGGCGCGGATCTCCGGGTTGTCCCAGTTGAGGTCCGGCTGGGCGGTGTCGAACAGGTGCAGGTACCACTGGCCGGGCCGGCCGTCCGGCTCGACGAGCCGGGTCCAGGCGGGGCCGCCGAAGACGCTCTGCCAGTCGTTGGGGGGCTCGGCACCGTCCGGGCCGAGCCCGTCGCGGAAGATGTACCGGCCCCGTTCGGGGCTGCCGGGGGCGGCGGCGACGGCGGCCCGGAACCACCGGTGCGCCGACGAGGTGTGGTTGGGGACCAGGTCGACGATGACCTTGAGACCCTTCGCGCGGGCCTCGGCGATCAACCTGTCGGCGTCGGCCAGGCTGCCGAACAGCGGGTCGACGTCGCGGTAGTCGGCGACGTCGTAGCCCGCGTCGGCCTGCGGCGACGGGTAGAACGGCGACAGCCAGACGGCGTCGACACCCAACTCGGCCAGGTGCCCGAGTCGGGCGGTGATGCCGGGCAGGTCACCGATGCCGTCACCGTCGGAGTCGGCGAAGGAACGCGGATAGATCTGGTAGATGACGGCCTCGGTCCACCATCCGGGGGCCACGCCCACGGACTGTTCCTGCTGCCTCGCGTCGGTGTTCAGAGCCTTCTCCCTGTGTCGAGCCGGTCGAGCCGTGCGGTCGAATCCGTTCAGTTTGCCCGGGGCGGGCCGGTCGATTCCCGTACCACCAGGCGAGTGGGCAGGATCACCGGCGGATGCGGCGCGGGGCCGTGCGGGCCGGGCCCGCGCGGGGCCGGCACCCGGTCGGCGTCCGGCTCGGCGGCGGCGGCACCCAGCGGGTCGAGCAGCATCCGGGCGGCGAGCCGGCCCTGCTCGGCGGCGGGCTGGGCGATGGTGGTCAACCCGAGCACGGCGGACAGGTCGTGGTCGTCCACGCCGATCACGCTGACGTCCTGCGGGACGCGCAGCCCGGCGTCGCGCAGCGCGGTCATCGCGCCCATCGCGATCTCGTCGCAGGCGGCGAAGATCGCCGTCGGTGGTTCGCCCCGGGCCAGCAGCTCGACGGTGGCCTGGTTGCCGCCGTCGATGGTGAACTGCGACTCCATGTCCAGGCGGGGGTCGGGGTGCAGCCCGGCGCGGCGCAGCGCCTCCTGGTAGCCCCGGCGACGGTCGGTGTGGGTGGTGAAGGCCAGCTCGTCGTCGGGGTCGCCGGAGATGTGGGCGATCCGCCGGTGGCCCAGGTCGAGCAGGTGCCGGGTGGCCGTCCGGGCGGCGGCCACGTCGTCGATCCGCACGCAGGGCCAGCCGGGGACGGTGCTGCCGGAGCTGATCGTGATGCCGGGCAGGTCCAGTTCGGCCAGGGCCGTCAGGTCGGCCGGGCGCAGCGGGGTGGCGACCAGCATGATCGCGTCCACCCGCTTGTGCAGGTTGGCGGTGCGCAGCACCCGTTGCCGCACCTGCTCGCGCCCGCCGAGGTTGTAGAGCAGCAGGTCGTAGCCGGAGTGGTGGAGGAACTCCTCGACCGCCTCGACGACGGTGCCGAAGAACCACCTGGTGATCCGGGGCACCACCACGGCGACCGTGCCGGTGCGGCCACCGGCCAGCCGGGAGGCGCTCGGTGAGACCGCGTACTGGAGCTGTTCGGCGGCGGCGAGCACCCGGCGGCGGGTCGCGGCCGACACCGTCGGCAGGCCGCGCAACGCCCGGGAGACCGTGGCCGTGGAGACCCCGGCCAGCCGGGCCACGTCGTCGATTCTCGTCACCCTGTCGTTCCCCCGCTCCGGCCGACCCCCGTCGCCCCCCCCCCCCCCCCCCCCGGGCCCCGCCGCCCGCCACCC
>NZ_JBMDWU010000307.1:0-8265 GCF_048594385.1 Micromonospora sp.
GGCGGCCATCACCGTCCGCCACTTCGGCCACTCCGAGTTCCCCACCCGGATCGCCACCGGACTACCCAACGTCAACCCGTGCCGCAGGCCACCGACGACCTCGACCTCATCCTGCTCGAACGCCATCCGCGCACCCCGGCCGTAGCCGAGCCGACGACGCGCCAACTCACCTGCGATGTCACCGGAAGTCACCGCCACCCCGGCGGGAACCCCCTCCAACAACGCCACCAGAGCCGGACCATGCGATTCACCTGCAGTCAGCCAACGCAACACCGCGTCAGTCTGTCACGCCCGGCCCCGGCGAGGGCACCGTGCCCGGCCCGTCCCGCCCTGCGGACGACGAGGTCCACCCGGCCCGGCACCGGCACCGGTCACGACCAGTCGAAGCGCATCCCCAACCGCTGTTCCAGCGCCGCGTTGTGCGGGGCGAAGTGGGCGCTCAGCTCGGCCCGGACCTGATCCGGCATGGCGCTGCTGCGCCGGTGGTTGTGCGCCTCGTACGCGGCGAGCTGGTGCGGGGGCAGGCCGAGGAAGTCCAGCACCCGGGCGTACGTGGCGGCCGGCTCGGCGTACAGCGTCTCGCTGGGCAGGATCAGCAGCTGGGAGCGGTCGAACCGGTCCAGCCACGGCGTCAGGTGCTCCAGGTAGCGGCCCCGGGCGCGGTAGGTGTACCAGTCGTACGCCTCGCTGAAGTACGTCGGGTCGGCGATCAGCTTCTCCCGCTCCCCCGCCGTCCGTTCCTCCTCCCGGGCCAGCGCCTCGGCGAAGTCCAGCGGCTCCCTGCCCTCGGTACGCCGCTCCTTCCAGTGCGAGTACGCCCGCTCCACCGGGTCCCGGAGCAGGAAGATCAACCGGACGTCGGGCATCAGCTCCGCGACCCGCTGCGCGGCGAGCGGGTGGAACATGTACAGCGGCGCGGCCTCACCGACACGGACCGGCCCACCGTGCCGGCGTTCCAGGGCCTGCCGGTGCCGGACCGTCGGAAAGTGCGACCGGTACCACGCCTCACCCCGGCCCCAGTTCTCCTCGAAGTAGTGCGAGGTCTTGGTGTTCCAGGCCGGGAAGAGCCGGGGCACCAGGGGGTGCGCCAGCAGGTAACGCCACAGCGAGGTGGTGCCGCCCCGCTTGGTACCGGTGATCAGGAAGTCCGGCAGCGGCCGGCGGTCGCTGGTGCGTTCGCCGTACCGGACCAGCGAGCTGCGCACCTGGTGGGTGACCTGGTGCGGGACCACACCCTTGAGGCGGTCGCGGATCGTCATCGTCTCCCTCTCGTCACGCCGGTTTCGGCCTGAGCATCGTCACGGCGGCCCGGACCGTACGCCGGACCCGCCGGTCCAGCAGCAGCCCGACGGCGACGACCGCCAGCACCACCAGGGCCAGCGCCAGGCCGGCCACACCCCGGCCGGCGACCAGCGCGCTGAGCACCGCCACCACGGCCGCGCCGCCGCCGGCCCCGAGCGCCGCCCAGCCCACCGAGCGGGTGAGCAGCGGCTCGCCGATCGCCACCCGGGCCGCCACCGCGGCCAGCACGTTCTCGGCGACCACGCCGGCCGTCCAGGCGTACGCCGCGCCGAGCGCGCCGTGGTCGGGGATGAGCAGGAAGCCCAGCCCGACGGTGAGCGCCAGCCCGACCACGGTGGCCTGGAGGTGGCGGGCGCTGTTGCCGCTCATCAGCAGCATCGTCTGCACGATGCCCACCCCCGAGTTGACCAGCATCGCACCGGCGAGCACCGCCAGCGGGGCGGCCCCGACGGTGAACCCGTCGCCGAAGAGGCTGAGGAACCCGGGTGCGAACACCGCCAGCAGCAGGTACGCCGGCCAGGACAGCAGGATGATCACGACGGTGACCCGCCGGTAGACCAGCGCCGCGTCGGCGGTGCGCCCCTGCCCGAGCAGCCGGGACAGCTGGGGTGCGACGGCCACCCGCAACCCCTGCATGATCAGCAGCCCGGCCAGGGCGTACCGGCCGACCGCACCGAAGACACCCGACTCGTCCGCACCGGCCAACGCCGAGGTGAGCAGCACCCCCACCCACATGCTGCTGGCGTCGATGGCCGCCGACACCGCCCGGGGCAACGCGAAGCCCCAGAGGGTACGCCAGTCCGCGCCGTCCGGCCGCAGTCGCGCCCCGGCGAGCAGGCCGAGGGGCCGCAGCAGCAGGACGGCGGCGGCGACCACGGCCAACGCCACCGGCAGCAGCCAACCGCCGAAGCCGACGGCCACCCCGGCACCGGTGGCGACGGTCGCCAGCAGCAGGACGGGCCGGGCCAGCGGCACCAGCACGTACTGGATGCCGACCACGGCGGTCACCGGCCGGACCGCCCGGACGGCGGCGAGCAGCACGGTCATCGCCACGGTCACCGGCAGGGCGAGGAACGCCAGCCGCAGCAGTGTCGGCCCGTCCGACCGCTCGAAGAAGACCGGGGCGAGCCGGTCGGGGGGGAGGGCGGCCCCCGGCGCCACGCCCCCGGTGAGCAGGAGCACCGGCAGCAACGCGACCGGCAGCAGCCGGGCGGCGTCGCCGTCGACGCCGATCCGGCGTCGGGGCAGCGCCCAGACCAGGGCGGTGTCCGCACCGGCGCAGCAGACCGCGCCCAGGATGGAGACCACGCCGATGGCAGTGAAGAGCGCACCGGAGCCGTCGGTGCCGAAGCCGCGCACGATGACCACGGTGAGCAGGAAACCCAACGCGCCGTTGACCGCAGCGCCGACCAAACCGACCGCACCGCTGCGGGCGCTGCGCCGTACCTCGCCGGCGCCGCCCGTCGCGTCGGTCCCGTCGGTGGCCGCCGGGCCGGTCGACGGGTGCGCCCCCGGGTCGGCGGAGCGGCGGTCGAGCTGCCGGGGCACCGCCGGAGTGGTTCCGGTTCCCGGTCGTCTCATGCCTGCTCCCTGCCGTCGTCGGTGCGGGTCTGGTCCCCGGTGTCGCGCTGGTCCCGGGCGTGGGGCCGGTCGTCGGCCGCAGTGCCGGGTGGGGTGTCGCCGCCGGTACGGGCGGGTTGCACCACCGTCGGCGCGTCCACCCCGCCGGCCGGCCGGGGACCGCTGACAGATGTCGCCGCCGGAGGCCGGGCGGGAACCGGAGCCGAGGTATGAACCGGGGCCGAGGTCCGAGCCGGGGCCGAGGTCTGAACCGGAGCCGGAGCCGAAGCCGGGGCCGGAGCCGGGGCCGGGGCCGGGGCCGGAGCCGGGGCCGGGGCCGAGGCAGGGGCCGGCCGGGCAGCCGGAGCGGCCGTCGGAGACGGCGCGGGGGACGGCGTCGCAGAGGCGGTCGGGGACGACGGCTGGTCGGGAACCGGCGGTCGGGCCGGCCCGGGAAGGGGGATCGCGGTCCGGCGGGGCATCGGGTCGGGAACCTGCCCGGCTGTCGGGGGCGGAGGCGCGACCGGAGGCGGGGTCGGCGACGCTCCCCGGTTCGACGCCGGGGCGGGTGCGCAGGGGCGGGCCGGGGCCTGAGCCGGGGGCCAGGACGGAACCGGAGACGGGGCCGCTGGCCGGCCCGGAGCCGACGTCGACGGCGGGACCGGGGGCGCGGCCGGGGACGTCGTCGCGGACGGCGCCGGGGGTCGGGGTGCGGGGGTGGATGCCGCCGCAGGTGGGGCCGGAGTTGCCGGCGGGACCGGGTTTGCCCTCACCGGCGAATCCCGGGCGCGGGGCGGGGCCGGGGTTGCCGTCACGGGCGACACCGGGACGCGGGGCGGGACCGGGGACGCCGCCACAGGTGGAGTCGGGGATCGGGGCGGGGCACCGGGTGCCGGCGCGGGCGAAGCGGGGGGTGCCGCGGCAGCGGTGGCCCGGGTCGACCGGGGTGGCACGGGGGCGGCGGCCCGGGTCGGCGGGGTCGGGACGGTGGCCGACGCCCGGGCCGGCACGGCAGCCGTTCCGGTCGCCGTGGCCGCACCGCCCGGGGCCGCACGGCCGGTCGCCGTACCGCCGGACGCCGTGCTGCCGGACGCCACGGTGCCGGCAGGCGAGGACGGCATGCCGGCGCCGGCCGTCGCGGCGCGGGACGTGCGGGCGTCGACGACCCCGGGCGCGAGGGTGACCGTGCGGTTCACCGGCCCGCTGACCGCCGCCAGTCCGGCCCCGACGGCGAAGAAGATGACCGACATGTTCGGGTCGATGTAGGCGTACACCGGGATCACCACCAGGGCGATCACCGGGATGGTGCTCAGCCACTGCCCGGCCGGGGAGACCGCGCCGGCCAGCCGCTTGGCGATCAGCGCCAGCCAGCCCAGGAAGGCGATCAGGGCCGGGATGCCGTGGCTGTAGAGCACCTGCCAGATCATTCCCTGGGTGCCCAGGGGTTCCTCGGCGAGCGTGGTGTCGACGCTGTTCGGTGCGCCGTACCCGAGCAGGGGCGAGCGCTCGACGGCCTGGAGGGTACGGACGTAGAGGTCCATCCGGTCGACGTTGGTGTCGGTGCTGCTGACCCGGTTGTCGATCAGTTCCTGCACGGGCACCACCAGGCTGACCACCCAGACGAGCAGCACCAGTCCACCGATCGAGGCGATCAGCTTGGCGTTGCCGCGTACCAGCGCCCGCAGGCCCAGGTAGGTCAGCCCGGCACCGAGGCCGAGGAACATGCCCCGGTTGAGGGTCATGAACGCCGGCACCATCGACAGCGGCAACGACACCAGCAGCGCCACCCGGAACTTGCCGGTACGCACCGAGGTCAGGTACGCCAGCACACACGGCACCAGCAGCGCGTACGCCGTACCCCAGTTGTTGGTGTACGGGTAGGGCGCGGCGGTCCGGTAGATCGGGGCCCGGGAGACCGGGTTGAACTCGTTGGCCCGCACGTGGGTCAGCGCCTGGATGAACCGCTCCCCCGACATGCTGCCCGGCAGCAGCATCTCCACCGGGGTGGTGAGCTGGAACCTGGGTGCCAGCACGGCCAGCCAGCCGAGGGCGACCACGCCCAGCCAGTACCAGCCGAGCGGGCGGAGCACCTGCTCCCAGGGGACGCCGTCGCGGACCAGGTTGTAGACGTAGACGCAGACGATCAGCGCGGTCAGCATGAAGCCGAAGCGCAGCCCGGAGGTGAGGTAGGCGGTGGCCCGCTCGAGCCGGGTGAAGCTGAGCAGCACCAGGGCGAGCAGCACCAGCCAGCAGGCGGTGCCGGCGGGCAGCGCCACCCGACCCCGGGTGACCATCAGGCCCAGCAGCACCACCCCGAACACCGACCAGCCCAGGTAGAAGCCGCCGAGCATCCACCAGAGCGGGACCAGCCCGAACATGGCCAGTAGCGGCCAGGTGGGCAGCGGCGGCGGCCCGGCGAGTGATCCGGGCACCCGCCGGTCAGACACCCCGGCCCCGGCGCTGGGCGAGCTGCAGCACCCGCTCCCCCGACAGCAGCCCGAGCACCACCGGGACGGTCACCAGCACCCGCTTCTCCCGGGGGTTGAGCCGGATCACCCGGCCGAGTTCCCGCACCGCTTCGCCGCGCCGCCGGCCGGAGGCGAGGGCGAACGCGATCTGCCCGTGCAGCCGGGCCAGCCCGGTACGGCTGCCGGCCAGCTCGGGGTGCTTGTCGAGCAGGTAGCGGGTGGCCTCGACGATGGTCGCCCAGCGGCCGAAGAAGAACGAACCGCCGTGCCAGTCGACCACCACCAGCACCTCGGGCACGATCACCACCGGGCCGTGCCCGGCGATGCGCAGCAGCCACTCGTAGTCCTCGCCGTAGCCGCCTGGCAGTTCCTCGTCGACCGGGCCGATGGCCGCCCAGGTGGAGCGCCGGATGAGGATGGTGCTGGAGTGCACCTCCATGATCCGGTCCTCGACGAAGTCGGGCAGGCCGACCTCGGCCCGGTCGAGCTGCCGTTCCTTGGCGATGCCCGGCCCCTCCAGCCGGATGCCGCAGCTCGCGGCGGCGGCGTCGGGCCGCTGTGCCAGCAGCTCCACCTGCCGGCGCAGCTTCGCCGGCAGCCAGTGGTCGTCGTCGTCGCAGAAGGCGATCAGGTCGGCGGTGGCGGTGTCGAAGCCGGTGTTCCGGCCGCCGGGCAGCCCCCGCCGGTGGGTGTTGTGGACGTACCGCAGGGTGCGCCCGGCCGGCACGGCGACGTCCAGTTCCCGCAGGTCGGTGTGGTCGTAGACGACGACGCACTCCACCGACCCGGGGTAGTCCTGGTCGAGCACCGCGCGCACGGCCCGTTCCAGTAGGCCGGGCCGGTCCCGGGTGGCGATCACCACGGTCACCGGCGGGTACGCGGTGGTGGTCGGCTCAGTCACGCTTCTCTCCCGTCACCACGAACCCGACCGGTTCGACGCCCACCGAGCGCAGCCGGTCCACCAGTTGACCCAGCCGGCCGGTGCGGGTCTTGTCGCGGGCGGCGACCAGCACGGCCCGTCCCTCCCGGGCGGCCCGCACACCCCGTTCGTCGTGCAGGGCGGGCGGGGCGTCGATCACGGTGACCCCGGCGGCCACCGGGGCCTCCAGCGGGACCAGGCGTACCGCGCCGGCACCGATGCGGACCTGCTCACCGTCGGCGGCGGGGGCCTCCTTGGGCAGCACCCGGGGAATGATCTCGGTCTTGTCCGCCGAGGTGGTGGTGGAGCGGTAGACGCCACCGTTCTTCGGGTCGTCGGTGGGGAACGGCCGGGGCTTGCGGACCGGCGGGATGACCATCGTGTCCTCCGGGTTGCCGCCGGTGGCCGGGGTGGTGGCCGGGGCCGGGACGTTGCTGGGCATCGGCCGGGGGCGGGGCACCCGGGGACGGGTCTGCTCGACGGCCGGGTGCCGGCGCTGCGCGTCGGTGAGCAGCGCCCGGATGCGTTCCTGGCTCTCCGGGGCGACGCCCAGGCGTACCTCGTGCCCGGACTGGGCCAGCGCCGCGGCGACCCCGGCGGTGACCTGTTCCCGCTGCTCGTCGGCGGCGCTGGAGAGCAGGACCAGGGGCAGTGGTGCCGGCCCGTCCACCCACCGGCCCAGGGCCAGCACCAGGTAGCGCAGGTCGGTGTCGGAGAGCCGACCCGAGCGGTCCCGTCCGACGGTGCCCAGCAGCGGGGCACCGACCAGCGCGGATGCCTCACCGGCGGTGCGGACCCGGCGGTCCATGGATTCCCGGACGAAGGCGACCAGCCCGCCGACGAGCAGGCCACCGAGGAGCCCGGCGACCAGGATCAGCGGGGCGGCGTCCCGGCTCGACGGGACGGGTGCGCGGGCGGCGCTGGTGACCGAACCGGGGCTCAGGTCCGCCGAGGCGATCTTGGAACGCTGCTCGGCGAGGGTGGCGAGCTGGTCGTTGAGGGCCCGTAGCTGGTCGAGCAGGGCGCTGGTACGCGGCGACGGGCTGGACGAGCCCTGGTTGGCCGGCAACGACCGCTGGGTGGTGGTGCGCTGGCTGGTGACCAGGGCGATGGTCTCGTCGTACGACTTGAGCACCGCGGCGCGCTGGTTCTCGTACATGCCCTTGCGCAGTTCGAGGTACGACTCGGCGGCGCCGTTGGCACCGTTGACCGCCTCGGTCTCGCTGTGCCCGGCGTAGCTGAACCGCATCACCTGCCCGCCGACCGGCGTCTCCACGGTGAGCGAGTCGGCCACGGCGGTGGTGTCCCGGCCGGTGATCGAGGCGACCTTGTCGATGACGTCGTTGCTGGTGGCGATCCCGCTCTCGGCAGTCATGTTGACCGCCCGGTCGGCGCCGCCGGAGGGCACCGAGAACGGGTCGGTGACCACCGGGCGCACCACCACGGCCGTGGTGGCGGTGTAGGTGGCAGGGAAGACCAGCAGGTAGGCGGCCACCAGTAACATCACCAGCCCGGTGGCGGCGAGCACCGTGCGCCACCGGCGCAGCGGAATGCGGGCCAACTCGGCCAGGCCGACCGGGCGCTGCCGGGCGGGAGTGACGTCGGTCACATCCATCAGTCAGGTCCTCTTGCGATGCGAGGGGTGGGCAGGTCGGCGCGGGCCGACGACGGCCCCGGGGCGAGCCGCTGGTTGTCCCATTGTCGCCGACCGTTCACCTGTGGTCGACAGCCGACCGGTCCCCTTGCGCAACGGGCGGTCCGCCGGTGTCCGAGGTTTCACAACTTCCGGGCGGGTGCGAGGCTGGCCACATGAGCGACTTCCGGTGGCTGCCCGCGGAGCAGCGCAACCTCTACATCGACGGCACGTGGCGCGAGGCGGAGGGCGGTGGGCGCTTCGAGGTGCTCGACCCCGCGGACGGGTCGGTGCTCACCTCGGTGGCCGACGGCTCGGTCGACGACGCGGTCGAGGCGCTCGACGCCGCCGTCGCCGCGCAGCAGGACTGGGCGACCACGCCG
>NZ_JBMDWU010000308.1:0-14721 GCF_048594385.1 Micromonospora sp.
GGGCGTGCCGCCGGACGAGCACCCCCTGCATGCTGTCGACCGTGCCCCCTACCCCGGCCCGGGGTCGGGTACGCCAGAGCTGCTCACCGTCCGGGGTGATCCGGAACCAGCCGTCGGAGACGGTGACCAGCCCCGCGCCGACCAGCCGCCGGACCGCTGTCTCCACGTCCTGTCGTTCGGGTATCGCCTGGTTGAGATGGTCGGCGGTGGACAGCACGTCGGTGAGCCGTACCCCTTCCGGGCGGCGGGAATCCGCCGCCCGCCGGTGCCGTCCGGCCCCGCTGGCGATCACCAGTGACACGAAGATCCAGGCGTCCGTCCAGCGCCACGCGTTCTCCCCCATGCACGAATGATGCCCGTAGGTGTCCGTTGAGGAAACACCTACTTTCCCCCTGTCCTGTCAGCGCAGCTCAGCGTGCCCACGTGCGGACGCAGCGCCGCACGGCGGGGTGGGAACCGGTGCCGGGGCACCGGATCGCGGGGCGGTGGGGGCCGCCGCCGGCGGGTCGGGAAGCGCGAGGCGGGGGATGAAGAACTGGGCGAGCGGGCCGATGCCGAGCGCGTACGCGACGGTGCCCACGCCGACCGTGCCGCCGAGCAGCCAGCCCAGGGCCAGCACGGTGACCTCGATCACGGTGCGGACGAGCCGGACCGAGCGGCCCGGCCGGCGGGCGACGTACCCGGTCATCAGGCCGTCGCGGGGGCCGGGGCCGAGCCGGGCACCGAGGTAGAGGCCGGTGGCGGCGCCGTTGGCGACGATGCCGCCGATCAGCAGGGCGATCCGGGCCGGCAGCGGCCACCCGGCCGGCAGCAGGGCCACCGTGGCGTCCACCACCAATCCGATCACCAGCACGTTGCTCACCGTGCCGAGCCCGGGTCGTTGCCGCAGCGGGATCCAGAGCAGCAGCACCACCGCGCCGACCGCGATGGTCACGGTGCCGAACGACAGGCCGGTCTGCCGGGACAACCCCTGGTGGAAGACGTCCCACGGGTCCAGCCCGAGCCCGGAACGGATCATCATGGCCATGCTGACCCCGTAGAGGACCAGCCCGGCGTAGAGCTGGGTGAGCCGGCGGCCGGGCCGGTGCCGGAGATTGCCAATCGGAGCCATGCATGCCACCCTAGGGTCCAATATCGCCCACTGAAGAGCCAATTCCGAAGGGGTGGCCGTGACCAGCCAGGTGCGAGGGGTCCAATTGGCGCGGTTGCTCGGGCAGTGGCATGCGCTGCCCGGTCGCCGTCGCAGCCCCGACTACGCCGCGCTCGCCGCCGCCGTCCGGGGTCTGCTCGCCGACGGCCGGCTCCCCCTGGGGGTACGCCTGCCGGCCGAACGGGAGTTGGCCGAGGCGCTGCGGATCAGCCGTACCACGGTCACCGCGGCGTACCGGCAGCTGCGGGAGACCGGCCACCTGGCCAGCCGGCGCGGTGCGGGGAGCTGGACCATGCTGCCCGGCACCCACCGGGTCGCCAGCACCGGCCTGTGGACCCCGCTGGACGACCGCGACATGATCGACCTCGGGGTGGCCGCGTTGGCCGCCCCACCCGAACTGGTCCCGGCCGCCCGCGCCGCGGTGGAGGACCTGCCCCGGTACCTGTCCGGCGCGGGCTACCACCCGACCGGCATCATCGAGCTGCGCGAGGCGGTCGCCCGGGCGTACACCGAGCGGGGGCTGCCCACCAGCGCCGAGCAGATCATGGTGACCAGCGGCACCCAGCACGCGTTGGACCTGGTGCTGCGGCTGGCCCTGGTGCCCGGCGGGAACGTCCTGGTCGAGTCGCCCACCTACCCGAACGCGCTCGCCGCGCTGGCCGCCCGGCGGGCCCGGATCACCACCCACGGCCTCGCCGTCGACGGGATCGGGTGGGACGCCGACCTGCTGCTGGGCAGCGTCCGGCAGACCCGGCCGAAACTGGCCTACCTGATCCCCGAGTTCCACAACCCGACCGGGCACCTGATGGCCGCCGAGCTGCGGGAGCGGCTGGTCGCCACCGCCCACGCCGCCGGCACCGACCTGGTCGTCGACGAGTCCTTCGTGGACCTGCCGCTGGACGGCACGCCGCTGCCCCCGCCGATGGCCGTGTTCGACAGGCACTCCCGGGTGATCTCCATCGGCGGGATGAGCAAGCCCTACTGGGGTGGCCTGCGGATCGGCTGGGTCCGCGCCTCGGCCCCGCAGGTGCAGCGGCTCGCCGCCGCCCGGGTCGGGGTGGACATGGCCAGTCCGGTGCTCGACCAACTGGTGGCGGTGCACCTGCTCGCCCAGGCCCCGGCCATCGTCGCGGCCCGCCGGGCGCAACTGGTCACCCAGCGCGACGCGCTGCTCGCCGTGCTGGCCGAACGGCTGCCGGACTGGCGCTTCGACGTCCCCCGGGGCGGCGTCACGCTCTGGGTCGAGCTGGACGGCCCGATCTCCAGCGCGCTGGCCCGCGCGGCCGAGGAGGTCGGCGTACGGCTGGCGCCCGGTCCCCGGTTCGGCCTGGACGGCACCCTGGAACGGTTCCTGCGGCTGCCGTTCACGCTGCCCGTCGCCGACCTGGTGGAGGCGGTCGGCCGGCTGGCCGCGATCCGCTACGACCTCGACCGGGGCGCGGGTCGCCCGCGCTGGCGGGAACCGGCAGTCATCGCCTGACCCGGCCGCCCGCGACGTTCCGCCCACCCGGGCCTCGACCGCACCGGGCGGGCCACCCGTCGCCGTCGGCCGGCCGGGTCGCCGGTCGGGGCGAACCGGCCTGACCGGGCGGCCCCGGCTGGGAGACTGCCGGTGTGGGTGGCCCGGGACGGTGGCACGGGATCCGGCCCGGTGCGCCCGGCTCCCGGACCACCCGGCTGGAACTCTTCTACGACCTGGTCTTCGTCTTCGCGTTCTTCACCGTCACCGCGCTGACCTCACAGGAGCCCACCGGGGCCAACCTGCTGCGCTGCCTGCTGGTGCTGGGCCTGCTGTGGTGGTGCTGGACCGGTTTCGCGGGCCTGGGCAACGCGGTCCGCGCCGACCAGGGACCGCTGCCGCTGCTCGGCTTCCTCACCGTCACCGCCACCTTCCTGCTGGCGCTGAGCATGCCGGGGGCGTTCGTCGACGAGCCGGGCGGGCTGAACGGCCCACTGGTCTTCGCCGGCTGCTACTTCCTCGTCCGGGCCTGCCAACTGGGGGTCTTCGGGGTGCTGGCCCGGGGCGACCCGGCCCGGTGGCGGCAGTGGACCCGGCTCGCGCTGCTGCCGGTGGCCGCCACGGCGCTGCTGGTCGCCTCCGCGCTGCTGCCCCACCGGGTCGCCGCCGACGGCACCGCGACCGTCCTGCAACTCACCCTCTGGACGCTGGCCCTGCTGGTGGAGTACGTGGCCGGGATCCGCCTCGGCGGGACCTACTGGGCGGTGCTCTCCGCCGGGCACTGGGCCGAACGGCACGCCCTGATGGTGCTGATCGCGCTCGGCGAGTCGATCATCGCGCTCGGCGTCGGCCCGAAGTTCGTCACCGGCCTGCCGCTGACCTGGCCGGTGGTGATCGCCGCGGTGTTCGGCATCGCCGTCGCGTCGGTGCTGTGGTGGGCCTACTTCGACACCCTGGCGCTCGCCCTGGAGCAGGCGTTGCACGGCAGCCGCGATCCGGTGGGCAGGGCCCGGTTGGCCCGCGACGTCTACACCTACCTGCACCTGCCGATCATCGCCGGGGTGATCTTCTTCGCCCTCGGCCTGAAGGACCTGCTGGCCGAGGTGGCCGACCCGGACACCCCGACCTGGGGGGTGCCGCTGGGCGGCTTCTGGGTGCTGGTGCTCTGGGGCGGGGTGGGCCTCTACCTGCTCAGCCTCGTGGCCTGCGAGCTGCGGGCGACCCGGGTGCTGCGCTGGCCGCCGGTGCTGGCGGTGCTGGCCCTGGCGGCGCTCGCCCCGGCCGGGGCCCGGGTGCCCGAGGTGGGCGCGTTGGCCCTGCTGGCGCTGGTCTGTGTGGTGCTGGCCGCGGTGCAGACCCGCAGCCAGGGCCGCCGTCGGCGGCGGGTGCGCCGGCTGGCCCTGGCGCAGGAGGAGGCCGTCGAGGAGGCACAGAGCCGGTGGCGTCACGAGCACCTGTGACCGGCCGGCGGCCGTGTCCCGGGACGGGGGGACACGGACACCGGCCGGTCGGCGGGGCTCAGATCTCGGCCAGGCTGCCCTCGTACATCCGGTCGATCTCGGCGGCGAAGTTGCTCTCCACACCGCGCCGCTTGATCTTCAGCGAGGGGGTCATCTCGCCGTCCTCGATGGTCAGGTCGCGGGGCAGGACGGTCACCTTCTTGATCGTCTCCCAGCGGTTGAGCCTGGTGTTGAGCTGGGCGACGTGCTCCTCGACCATCGCGCGGGCCTCGGGCGAGGCGACGATCTCGGCGTAGTCGCGCCCCTGGAGCGGACCGCCCGCCGCCCAGCCCCGGATCGCGTCCGGGTCCAGGCTGACCAGCATGGTGCAGTAGTTGCGGGCCTGGCCGATGACGATCGCCTGCGAGGTGTACGGGCAGATGGCCTTGAACATCCCCTCGATGTGCGACGGCGCGACGTACTTGCCGCCGGAGGTCTTGACCAGGTCCTTCTTACGGTCGGTGATGCGCAGGTAGCCGTCGTCGTCGAGGCTGCCGATGTCACCGGTACGGAAGAAGCCGTCCTCGGTGAACGCGGCGGCCGTCTCCTCGGGCAGGTTGTGGTAGCCGCGCATGACCGGCCGGCCGCGCACGAGGATCTCCCCGTCGGTGTCGATCCGGCACTCCAGGTCGCCCATCGCCCGGCCGACCGTGCCGATCCGCAGCCCGTCGGGCGGGTTGACGAAGTTGCCGGCGCTGGTCTCGGTCAGGCCGTACCCCTCGGAGATTGGCAGGTTGGCCGCGGCGAAGAAGGTGGCGATCTCGGCGCTCAGCGGGGCCGCACCCGAGACGAGCACCCGGATCCGGCCGCCGAGGCGGGCCTGAAGCTTGCTGAACACCAGCTTCTCGGCCACCGCGTACTTGGCCTTCAGCATGCCCGGCACCGGCCGGCCGGCCTGCTCCAGGGCGACCTTCCGCTTGCCGACCTCGACCCCCCAGGCGAAGATCTTCGCCTTGGCGCCCCCGGCGTCCTGCGCGGTGGTGACCGCCTTGTTGTAGACCTTCTCGTAGACCCGGGGCGCCCCGCACATCAGCGTCGGCCGGATCACTCCGAGCAGCTCGACGAGCTTGTCCACCCGGCCGTCGACGTAGGTGGGCAGGCCGACGTGCGTCGAGCCGCAGAGCAGCGTCTTGCCGAACGAGTGCGACAGCGGCAACCACAGGTACTGCACGTCGTCGTCGCGCAGCAGGCCCGTCTCCGCCTGCACCACCCCCTCCCAGCACCAGCCACCGTGCAGCAGCTCGACCCCCTTCGGCCGGCCGGTGGTGCCCGAGGTGTAGATCAGCGTGGCCAGGTGCTCGGGGCCGACCGGGGCGATCAGCCGGTCCACCAGGCCCGGGTCCGCGGCGAGCGCCCGCGCGCCCTGCTCCTCCAGCTCGGCCAGGGTGAGCTGGGGCACGGCGGCGGTCGGGTCGGGGGTGCCGTCGAAGAGGACCACGTGGGTCAGCGCGGGCAGCTGCGCGCCGGACACCTTGGCCGCCTGGGCCGGGTTCTCGGCGAACAGCACCCGCGAGCCGGAGTCGGCGATGATGTACGTCGCGTCCTGCGGCTCGGTGGTGGGGTAGACGGTGGTGGTCGCGCCGCCCGCGCACATGATGCCGAAGTCGGCGATGATCCAGTCCAGCCGGGTGTTGGCCAGGATCGCCACCGGGTCCTCCAGCCCGACCCCGAGCCCGTGCAGGCCGGCGGCGACCGCGTCGGCCCGCTGGCCGACCTGCGCCCAGGTCAACCAGACCGGCCCCGAGTCGTCCGCCGCCGGGTGGGCGAAGGCGCGCTGGTCGGGGGTGGCGGCCACCCGCTTGCGGAACATATCGGGGATGGAACGGTAAGGGACATCGAGAGCCATCGAGGTTGCCGCCTTCGGGGGTGGGTGACGTGACGGGGGTCACGTCGCTCTGCGGTTACCGAAGGGTATTGCCTGCACCCGGGCATCGGCTAGCCCTCGAACCTGTGAGGCGGCTGAGTCCCGCCGGACGGCCCGGCGTACCGGTCCACCCGCATCGACCAGTCGTAGGTGGCGCGTAGCCAGGCGCGGCGGGCCGCCAGATAGGGCGTCACCGCCGGCCCGGCATGCGCGACCAGGGCCGCCTCCCGCACCAGGTAGCCGGCCAGCCCGTCGTTGAACCAGCCGGCGGCCAGTTGGAAGGCCGCCGCCTCGTCCCGCCCGTGCTGCACGGCCAGGACGGTCACCAGGTTGTGCGGGTCGGCCGCCGCGTCCCGTTCCTTGCGGTAGGAGAACAGGTCGTTGCACCAGCAGACCAGGTCGACGGCGAGGTCGTCCAGGGCGAGCAGCGCCGGATCGACCCGCCGGGCCGGGGCGGGCGGGTGGCCGTACGCCAGGTCGGTGAGGGTGAGACTGGGGCGTACGCCACCGGTGTGCCGGCGCATCTGGCGGTACTCGGCCAGCCCGGGGACCCGGCGGCGCTCCCGGTTGGTGGCCTCCCACAGCAGTGCCAGCAGGTACTCCCGCAGTTGGCTCACCAGGCGCAGCAGCAGGGTGGGGCGGCGCTGGTCGACCACCCGCCGGCACAGGTCGGCCAGCGCGACGCCGAGTGCCCCGGCCGGCGTGTCCCGGTCGCCCGGGGGAACACCGTCGCCGACCGATCCGCCCCGGCCGGTCGACGCCCCGGCCGATCCGCTCTGGCGGGTCGACGTCCCGGCCGATCCGCCCTGGCTGGTCGACGCCCCGGCTGATCCGCCCCGGCCGGGCCACGCGCCGGCGTCGGTCGGCCAGCCGTGCCGGTCGAGCACGTCCAGCAGTGCGGCGACCGTCGGCGCGAGGGTGGCCGGCGCGCTGCCCAGGCCGTCGTCGTCGCAGACGTCGTCCATCACGAACAGCCAGGAGAACAGGTCGGTGAGCAGTCGCAGCCGGGTGACCGGGGCCTGCGGGCAGGCCCGTCCGGCCAGTTCGGCCGCGCCGGCCCGGTGCAGCCGGGAGGTCGACGGTCCGGCCCCGACCAGGCCCTGCCCCCGGGCCCACTCCAGGCTCTCCGCCGCCACCCGGTCGGTGGCGACGTGCCGGCGGCTGACGAACGGTGGCTCGTACAGGGCCGAGACGTCGAAGCTTCGCATGGCGTCCCCAGTCGGCCGCCCTCCACGGGCGACGTCGCCGGAGAGTACGGCATGGAGATCGACACCAGTCGTTGTCAGGGTGGTCGGGGTGACCGATTCCACCCCTGTTGCGAACAGCGACGCTCCTCGCTGCGCCAGGTGATCAGCCGGCCGCACAGGGTGTCCGCCGCAGTGGCCCCGCCGGACGGCCCGACGGAGGCGACGCGGGGCTCACAACCCCAGCGCGGCCGTCCGCAGCCGCTCGGTCAGCGCCGGTGGGCCGTCGAGCTGGACCCGGGCCACCCGCTGCCGGCCGGACAGGAAGAGCACCAGCTCACCGGGGGGCCCGACCAGCCGTACCCGGTCACCGCCCCGGCCGGCGGTCAGCTCGCCGTGGCCGGGGGCCTGCACCAGCAGGTGCGCCGGGAAGCGTCGGGCCCGGGTCCGGGTCAGCAGGGACACCGGCTTCCACAGCCGGGCGGCCAGCCCCGCCGGGACGTCCCGGGGGTGCCAACCCGGGCGGGCCCGCCGGACGTCCTCGTGGTGGATGAAGAACTCCATCGTGTTGGCCAGCTCGTCGGTCAGCGGATTGCTGACCGGGCTCCACACCGGGGGCCGGCGCACCTGGTCGACCAGTTCCGGCCAGGGGCGGGCGGCGACCCGCAGCCGCACCCGCTCGGCGTACCCGTGCAGGGGCGGCAGCAGGATGCCGCCGGCGGCGTCGGGGCGGCGCTCCCGCACCACCAGGTGGGCGGCGAGGTCCCGGGCGGTCCACCCCTCGTTGAGGGTGGGGGCGTCCGGGCCCACTTCCAGCATCAGGTCGGCGAGCGCCTCGCGCTCCGCTCGGGCGTACCGCGGCATGCAGCGATCGTAGGTCGGCGGGCCGCCGTCGGCGCGGCGGAGACCCGCCGCGACGGGCGCGGGCGGGACGTGACGGTGGACATACGTCGCCGGGCGGCGGCGGTGGCCGGGACCGGTAAGGATAAGGGAGATAATTGCGGCTTACGGCGGGGGAGAGCGTGGCGAGCGGGACGAGTCGGGACGTGATCCGCCGAGGGTTGTGGGTCCTCGGCCGGGCGATCCGGGAACAACCGCGCATCTTCGCGGTGGCGGTGGCCGGCAGCGTGCTCTTCGGCGGGTTGGTGATCGCCAGCGCGTACGTGGTCGGCGCGGTCGTCGGCGACGTGGTGGTGCCGGCGGTCGAGGCCGGCGAGGTCGGCACCGGCACGGTGGCCCTGGCCGCCGTGGCACTGTTCGGGATCAGCGTGCTGCGGGTGGTCGGCATCTTCGGCCGGCGGCTCGGGGCCGGCTACATGCAGTTCCGCCTCCAGGCCGCCTACCGTCGCCGGGTCACCCGCCGCTACCTCGACCTGCCGCTGGCCTGGCACCACCGCAACGCCACCGGCACGTTGCTGTCCAACGCCAACTCCGACGTCGAGGCGGCCTGGTACCCGATCGCGCCGCTGCCGTTCGCGGTCGGCACGCTGGTGATGCTGGTCGGCGCGGTCGGCTCGCTGTTCGTCACCGACTGGGCGCTCGCCCTGGTCGGGCTGGCCGTGTTCCCCGCCCTGTTCGCGCTCAACGTGGTCTACTCCCGCCGGATGGCCCCCCGCCAGGCCCGCGCCCAGCGGCTGCGGGCCGAGGTCAGCGGCATCGCCCACGAGAGCTTCGACGGCGCGCTGGTGGTCAAGACCATGGGCCGGGAGGCCCAGGAGACCGCCCGCTTCGCCGAGCGGGCCCGGGAGCTGCGGGACTCGCTGATCGCGGTCGGCCGGTTGCGCGGCGTCTTCGACCCCCTGCTGGAGACGCTGCCCAGCCTCGGCACCCTGGCTGTGCTGGTGGTCGGCACGGTCCGGCTGCGGCAGGGCGCGATCACCGTCACCGAACTCGTCAGCGTCGCCTTCCTGTTCACCGTGCTGGCGTTCCCGGTGCGGGCGATCGGCTGGGTGCTCGCCGAGCTGCCGCGCAGCGTGGCCGGGTGGGACCGGGTCAGCCGGGTGCTCGACGCCACCGGCGAGATGCCCTACGGCGAGGTCACCCTCGACGACGCCGGCCCGGCGACCCTCGCCTTCGACGGCGTCCACTTCGGCTACGAGCCCGCCGAGGCGCACCTGCCCGGCACGTCTGTGCTCGGCGAGGTCGCCTTCACCGTGCCCGCCGGGCGGACGGTGGCGCTGGTCGGGCCGACCGGCGCCGGCAAGTCCACCATCGCCTCGCTGGCGGTCCGGCTGGTCGACCCGGACGCCGGCACGGTCACCCTCGACGGGGTGGACGTACGCCGGCTCACCGCCGCGTCGCTCGCCTCGACCGCCGCCCTGGTCGCCCAGGTGCCGTTCGTCTTCGACGACACCGTCCGGGCCAACATCAGCCTGGACCGGCCGGGCATCGACGACGAGGACGTCTGGGCGGCGCTGCGGCTGGCCGAGGCGGACGGTTTCGTCGCCGCCCTCCCCGACGGGCTGGACACCATGGTCGGTGAGCGGGGCACCTCGCTCTCCGGCGGCCAGCGGCAGCGGCTCACCCTGGCCCGCGCCCTGGCCGGCCGGCCCCGGCTGCTGGTGCTCGACGACGCCACCAGCGCGGTCGACCCCCGGGTCGAGGCCGCCATCCTGGCCGGGCTGCGCGCCCCGGCGCCCGGACAGCCGGCCGCCGCGTCGATCCTGGTGGTGGCGTACCGGCGGGCCACCATCGCGCTCGCCGACGAGGTGATCTACCTGGAGCACGGCCGGGTGCTGGCCCGGGGCACCCACGCCGAGCTGCTGGCCACCGTGCCCGGCTACGTCGACCTGGTCACCGCCTACGAGCAGGCCGAACAGGAACGCGCGGAGAACCGGACGTACGACGAGGTCGCCCCGCTGCCGACGGGCCTGGAGATCGAGGTGGACCGGTGAGCGCGAGGAGTGCAGCGCAGCGGAGCCCCGCAGTCGCGAGCGGAGAGGCAGTCCGGTGAGCGTGAGGAGTGCGGTGCGGGGTCGGGTGGTCGCGAGCGGAAGGTCGACGGCGGTGGGCGAGGGTGGCGGGGACGAGCCGGTCGAGCGGACCGAGGGGACCTGGCAGACGTTGCGGCGGGGGTTGGCGCTCTCGCCGGAGCTGCGTACCGGACTGGCCGGCACGTTGGCGCTGGCGCTTGTCTACATGGTCGGCCGGGTGGCCGTGCCGGTGGCGGTGCAGCGCGGCATCGACCAGGGGATCGCCGTTCCCGGCGGGCCGAATCTCGGGGTGATCGTCACGGTGGTCACCGCGACGGCGGCGGTGCTGGTGCTCACCACCGTCTGCGGTTACCTGATGATGCGGCGGCTGTTCACCGTCAGTGAGACCGCGCTGGCCAACGTCCGGACGAGGGCGTTCCGGCACGTGCACGACCTGTCGATGCTGCACCAGCAGTCGGAGCGGCGCGGGTCGCTGGTCTCGCGGGTGACCAGCGACGTCGACCAGATCACCCAGTTCCTCCAGTGGGGCGGGGTCATCCTCATCGTCAACCTGGGTCAGCTCGCGGTCACCACGGCGGTGATGCTGGCGTACTCCTGGCAGTTGACGCTCGTGGTGCTGGTCGCCTTCGCGCCGGCGGTGCTGATCATCCGGTTGTTGCAGCGTCGGTTGGCCGGGGCCTACGGGGTGGTCCGGCAGCGGATGGGCATCCTGCTCGGCACGGTCGCCGAGAGCGTGGTGGGGGCGCCGGTGATCCGGGCGTACGGCGTCTCGGGGCGCACGGCCCGGCGGTTGGACGCGGCGATCGAGGGGCAGCGGTTGGCCCAGCAGCGGGCCATCCGGATCAGCATCATGGGCAGCTCGGTGGGGGAGTTGGCGGCCGGGGTGGCGCTGGCCGGGGTGGTGGTGGTCGGGGTGTCGCTGGGGGTGGACCGGACGCTGTCGGTCGGCCAGCTCACCGCGTTCCTGTTCCTGGTCACCCTGTTCATCCAGCCGGTGCAGATCGCCACCGAGGTGCTCAACGAGGCGCAGAACGCCATCGCCGGCTGGCGGCGGGTGCTCGACGTGCTGGACATCGCGCCGGACGTGGCCGATCCGGGGGAGCAGGGCCGGGACCTGCCGGCCGGCCCGTTGGACATCCGCTTCGCCGACGTGACGTTCGCCTATCCGGGTGGGCCGCCGGTGCTGCACGGCGTCACCCTGGACATCGCCGCGAAGAGCCGGGTGGCGGTGGTCGGTGAGACCGGCAGTGGCAAGACCACCTTCGCCAAGCTGCTCACCCGGCTGATGGACCCGACGCAGGGGCGGGTGCTGCTGTCCGGGGTGCCGCTTCACGACGTGCGGTTCGACTCGCTGCGGTCCCGGGTGGTGATGGTGCCGCAGGACGGGTTCCTGTTCGACGCCACGGTCGGGGAGAACGTCCGCTTCGCCCGTCCCGAGCTGACCGACGCGGAGTTGACGGCCGCCTTCACCGAGCTGGGCCTGGCCGACTGGCTGGACGGCCTGCCGGCCGGACTGGCCACCCCGGTGGGGGAGCGGGGGGAGGCGTTGAGCGTGGGGGAGCGGCAGCTGGTGGCGCTGGCCCGGGCGTACGTGGCGGATCCGGACCTGCTGGTGCTGGACGAGGCGACAAGCGCGGTCGATCCGGCCACCGAGGTACGTCTGCAACGCACCCTGGACGCGGTGACCCGGGGGCGTACGACGCTGGCCATCGCGCACCGGTTGTCCACCGCGCAGGCGGCCGACGAGGTGGTGGTGGTGGACCGGGGCCGGATCGTCCAGCGGGGTCCGCACGAGGAACTGCTGCGTGATCCGGACTCGGTGTACGCCCTGCTCTACGCGTCCTGGTTGGAGCAGACCCGCTGATCCACGTGCTGCCCACCGGTGGGAATGCCGTCCGGTGGACGTGGTCGCCCCGGTGCTCTACTCTGCGGGTTAGGTAAGGCTAACCTTTTTCGGAGGTGCCCGTGGCTCCGACCCCTGCTGAGCTGATCCGTACCCTGGTGGCCGGTCGGTTACCCGGCCTGGTGCACCTCGCCCACCGCCCCGGTCCGTTCCACGTCCGGCACGCCACCGACGCGGAGGGGCGGGTGCTGCTGCTCGTCCCGGTCTTCAGCGACCTTGCCGCCGAGCTGGACCCGGCCGCCGCGCGGGACGTGGCAGTGGTGCTCGACGTGCTCGACCTGCCCCCGGCCGCCGGTGCGCCGTCGACCGGCCGGGCCTGGGTGTCCGGCTGGGCGGCGCCGCTGACCGGCGACCCGGCCCGTCGGGCGGCCGTCGAGTTCGCCGCCGTGGACCCGACCGGCGACCTGCTCGACGTCGGGAGCCGGTTCCGGCTGCACCGCTTCGAGGTGGCCGAGGCCCGGCTGGAGACCGCCGGTGCGGTGCACCGGGTCGATCCGGGCGACTACGCCGCCGCCGAACCGGACCCGCTGCACGCCGACGAGGCCGCCCTGCTGGCCGACCTCGCCGACCACCACGGGCCGCAGGTGACGGCGTACCTGTGCCGCCGGCTCGGCCTGACCGGCGGCGAGCCCCGGGTGGTCCGACTCGACCGGTACGGACTGGTCGTGGCGCTCGGCGGCCCCGGCGACAGGCGTCGTGCCCGCCTGCCGTTCCCGCAGCCGGTGACCGACCTGTCGGAGCTGTCCCGGGTGCTGCACCCGCTGCTCTGCACCCGTTCCACCGCGCACCCCCGCACCCCCCGTCACCCCGCCAACACCCGAACCGACCGCGACTAGCCCCGCCACAGCCCGTGGCCCCTCCAGCCACGGGCTGTCGCGCGCCCGGCCCCGCGCGTCCCCGCCCCGCCACGGCCCCGCGCGTCCCCGCCTCGGCCCCGCCTCGCCCCGGGGATCAAGCGGTTTGCGTCCGGGCCGCCGACCGGCGTGACGCGAACCTCTTGATCACCGAGCCGGAGTGGCGGGCGGTGGGGCGGCGGGTGGTGGGGCGGTGGGTGGGTGGGGGAGGGGGGCGGTGAGGTAGCGGTGGATGGTGGGCCCGAGGGTTGCGGCCAGGGTGTCGGGGGTGGCGGAGGCGACCGGTTCGAGGCGGATGACGTAGCGCATCATGGCCAGCCCGATCATCTGGGTGGCCACCAGGGCGCCGCGCAGCGGCCGTTCCGCCGGGTCGAGGTCGAGCTGGTCGAGCACCCGGCGCAGCACCTGGGTGGTCAGGAACTCGCGCATCAGCCGGGCCGTCCACTCGCTGTTGGCCGCCGAACGCAGCAGCGCCGCCGCCGCCCCACCGGCCGGCGAGTCCCACACCCCGAGGAACGTGCGGACGAGCCGCTCGCCGATCCCGTCCGGGTCGCCGGCCAGCACGGCGGGCAGCAGCGCGGCCGGGTCGACGGGGATGTCGACGGTGGCCCGGAAAAGCTCCTCCTTGCTGCCGAAGTAGTGGTGCACCAGGGCCGGATCGACCCCGGCGGCGGTGGCGATCTGCCGGATCGGGGCCGCGTCGAAGCCGCGTTCGGCGAACGCCGACCGGGCGGCGGCGAGGATCGCCTCCCGGGTGTCCTGGTTGCCGGGGCGGCGGCCGGTGCGTCGGGCCACCGGGCTCACCCGCTGCGCCGGCGCAGGGTCGCCGCCGCCAGCACCAGGGCCAGCACCGCCGCGCCGGCCACGATCGACACGTCCCGCCACATCAGGCCGGTCGGTGCGGAGTGCGCGCCGACCTCCTGGAGGGCCTCCACCGCGTACGACAGGGGCAGCGCGTCGCTGACCGCCTGGAGCCAGCCGGCCATCTGGTCGCGGGGCACGAACAACCCGCACAGCAGCAGTTGCGGGGCGACCACGACCGGCATGAACTGCACCGCCTGGAACTCGGTGCGGGCGAAGGCGCTGCAGAAAAGCCCGAGCGCGACGGCCAGCACCGCGTTGACCGCGGCGATCAGCACGACCAGCCCGGCGGAGCCGGCGGTGGTCAGCCCGAGCAGCCGGTACGCCGCCGCGGCGGCGACGGTCGACTGCACCACCCCGGCCAGCCCGAACGCGATGCCGTAGCCGAACAGCAGGTCGAGTTTGCCCAGCGGGGTGGTGAGCAGCCGCTCCAGCGTTCCGCTGGTGCGTTCCCGCAGCATCGCGATGCTCGTCACCAGGAACATGATGATGAACGGGAAGAAGCCCAGCATCACCAGGGCCACCCGGTCGAAGGGGGACGGCCCACCGGGCGGGGCCGGCTGGTCGGCGTACATGAAGTAGACCAGGGTGAGCAGCACCGTCGGCACCACCACCAGCAGCGCCACCGTACGCCGGTCGTGCCGTAGCTGACGCAGGATGCGCCCGGTGGTGGCGGCCAGGATCGTCGGGTTCACGCCGCCTCCCCGGTGCCCGTCGGCTCCGTCCCGGCGGCCCGGATCAGCCGCAGGAACGCCTCCTCCAGGTCGTCCACCCCGGTGGCGGCGCGGACCGCGTCGGGGGTGTCGTCGGCGATCAGCCGGCCGTGGCGGATCAGCAGCAGCCGGTCGCAGCGGGCCGCCTCGTCCATCACGTGGCTGGACACCAGCAGTGTGGTGCCGGCGGCGGCCAGGGCGTGGAACCGGGCCCACAGGTCGGCCCGCAGCACCGGGTCCTGCCCGACGGTGGGTTCGTCGAGGACGACCAGTTCCGGCTCGCCGACCAGCGCGCAGGCCA
>NZ_JBMDWU010000309.1:0-4627 GCF_048594385.1 Micromonospora sp.
CCTCCGCCTCGCCCCGGGCGGGCCCCGCCGGAGTGGCCGGGCCGGTCGGAGCAGTCGTACCGGTCGGTATGGCCGGAACCGCAGCCGGGGCGGCGAACCGGTCGACCGGTGGGTGGGGCTGGCGCACCCCGGAGGAGGGCCCGTCCGGGGTGGGCTGCCGGCGGGGCAACGTCTGGGTGGCCTCCGCCGCCGGTGGTGGCGTACGGAAGGCGCGGGTCGCCTCCTCCTGCGCCGCCGGGCCGATGTGGAAGGCCCGGGTGGGCTCGCCACCGGACGGGTCCACCCGGAAGGCCCGGGTCGGCTCTTCGGCCAGCGGGTCCGGGGAGCGGCCGGCCGGGGGCATCCCGTTGCCGGGACCGGGACGGGCCGGCGGATCGGTCACCCGGAACGCGCGGGCGGCTTCGTCCTCGCCCGGTTGGGTGGGTGCGGGGCGACGTCGGGGGAAGGGTTGACCGCCCATCCCGGGCCGGGTCGGTGGGGCCGCCCGCTCACCCGAGCGCAGCGGATTGTCCCGTGGCGACCGGGTGGCACCACGGGCGCTGGACGGCTCGAAGAACGAGGTGCGCCCGTTGGCCGGGCCGGCGGACTCCTCGCCCAGCAACCGGCGGCGGGGAACCGCCGGCCAGCCGGCATTGGTCGTCCCCGGCACGGCGGGGGGATCGGGGAAGGCGGGTCGGCCCTGCTCGGGCGGACCGGCGGTGGTGGTGCGCGGGCCACCACAGGGCGGGGTGAGCGGACGCCCCCGCTCGTCGGTCAGCGACGCGCCCGTCGCCGGGCGGATACCACCCCCGGCGGGTGGCGCGGCGGCGGACGACGCCGTCCGGGGCTGGCCCCAGCCGGCGGAGAGGTCGGCGGTCGGCTCGACGTCGGCCGGCCCGCCGGGCGTGGTCCGCACCGGGGTCTGGTCGGCCGCCCCCCGGGGGCGCGCGCCCGGGGCGCGGCCGGGCAGCCGGACGTCACCCCGGGAGAGCTGCGAGACGAACCAGGCGGGCAGGTAGCCCTCGATCGGCAGCCCGGGGTTCACCGCCAGCCACCACTCGTGGTTGGGCCACTCGGCGGCCAGATCGGCATAGCGGCTGCGCCGGTAGGGGCCGGCGGGGGATCCGAGACAGGCGTGCATCGCGGCGGCCGAGGTGAAGGCCAGCACGTGGGTGCGGCCGCCGGTGGTCCAGGTGCCCCAGCCCATCGGCGTCGCACCGGCGAGGGCCTGACCGGAGACCGGTAGGAAAAGCTCCGAACCGGCCAGAATCCGGAAGTAGAACTCCTGGTCACCGGCGTGCAGCGCGTCCCGCATCGCCGTCTCGGCCTCGGTAGCCGGCTCCCAGTCGGTCACGGCCACCTCTCCTCCCGGATCAGGCCACAGGCGTCGCGTACAACCTACAAGGTGAAAACAAGATCACGATAAGTCGGTCACCGGCCGGGCGGCCTGGTAGCGGACCGGGCGCTAACATCCCGTTGCGGAGTCGACACGATACGGAGGCGGTCGATGTCCCGATCCGGCAGCCGACGACCGTTCGTCACCCTGGCAGCGGCCCTGCTCGCCGTGCCACCGGCGGCCGTCGTGGCGTCGGTCACCCCGGCCCGCGCCGCCCCCGCCTGCGCCACGTCGCCCGCGCCGGCCCGTCCGGTCGCCGCCGCCCCGTGGCCCCAGCGACGGTACGCCCCACAGCGGCTCACCCCGCTGGCCACCGGTGCCGGCGTCACCGTGGCGGTGGTCGACTCGGGCGTCGACAGGCGGCACCCCCAACTGCGGGGGCGGGTCCTCGACGGCGCGGACTTCCTCGACCCGGGCGGTGACGGCACCCGGGACTGCGCCGGTCACGGCACCGGGGTGGCCAGCATCATCGCCGCCCGGGAGGGCTCCGGGGTGGCTTTCCAGGGGCTCGCACCCGACGCCCGCATCCTGCCGGTACGGGTGAGCGAACAGCAGGTCGTCGAGGGGCGGGAGTCGGGGCGTACGGTCAACGCCGCCGGTTTCGCCCAGGCGGTGCGGTGGGCGGTGGACCACGACGCCGACGTGCTCAACCTCTCCGTCGTCCTGTACGCCGATAATCCGGCCGTCCGCGAGGCGATCGACTACGCGCTGCGGCGGGACGTGGTGGTGGTGGCCGCCGCCGGAAACCTGCACGACGGCGGGGACCCGCTGCCCTATCCGGCGGCGTACGACGGGGTGCTCGGCGTCGGCGCGGTCACCCCGGACGGTGTACGCGCCTCGTTCTCCCAGATCGGCCCGTATGTCGACCTGGTCGCGCCGGGCGGCGACGTGCTGATGGCCGCGCCGGGGCAGGGTCACCGGCGGGCCGAGGGCACCAGTTACGCCGCCCCGTTCGTGGCGGGCACCGCCGCCCTGCTGCGGCAGTACCGGCCGGACCTGAGCGCCGCCGAGGTGACCCGCCGGATCGTCGGCACCGCCGATCCGGCACCGGGTGGCCGGGAGGGCGGCTACGGTGCCGGCGTACTCAACCCGTACCGGGCGGTGGTGGAGACCGGTGGTGCTCCCCGGCCGGTCACCCGCCCGACGACGGTCCTGCCGGTGCCGCAGGCCGACCCGGCGTCGCTGGCGCAGGGGCACCGGCGCGCGGCGGCCCGGCAGCGGGCGTTGCTGGTCGCCGCGGCCATCGGCGGAACGGTGCTGGTGGCGGTGCTGCTGGCCGTGGTGCTTCCCCGGGGCGTCCGCCGCCGCTGGCGCCCGGCCGGCCCGGCCTGACGGTGACGCCCGACCGTCGGCCGGCCGGGCGTCACCACCGGGGAATCGCCGGCAGCGTCACCCTCGCGGAGCCGCCGGAGCCGCCAGGGCCGCCGGAGATCCGCCGGGCGGCCCGCTCACTGGAAGAGGCCGGTGTTGCGCTTCTCCGTGTCGAGGTAGTCGGCGGCGGAGTCGTCCACGGCGAGTTTGATGTCCCGCAGCATCGCCTGGAGATCCTGCGACGCGGAGCGCCACCGAGACTGCCGCTGCTCGTACGCCCGGCGGGCTTCGCCGTCCCAGCCGGCGACCAGCGGGGCGGCGTCCCGTTCGAGCTGGCCGAGCTGCGCGTCGAGGGTGTTCAGTGCCTTCTGGATGTCCGCGCCCGCCTGGTGCAGCGCGGCGAAGTTGACGACCAGCACACCGTGGTCCATCGGATCGTTCCTCCCCGGGGATCTGGTTAGAGCGGCAGTTGGATGCCGCCGCGACTGGTGCCGGCGACCCGGCCGGCGGCCTCGGTGTCCGAGGCGTCGTACTGGCGGCCGGCGGTGCGGATGGCCGCCGCGGTCTCCCGCAGCGCCCGTTGCAGCGCGGCCTGGTCCCGCCCCCACTGCTGTTTGACCTGCTCGAACGAGCGCCCACCGGCGCCCCGCCAGGCCTGCTGCAACACCTCCAGCTCGGCCATCAGGCCGGTCAGCATGGCCTGCAACGACTGGTCCACCTGCTCGAACCTGGTGGCGGTGTGGTGCATCACCGCCGCTTCTGCCTGGGTCTGGGACACCCGGACGTCACCTCGTCTCCCCGGTCGGGGCCGACCGCCGGCCGTCCACCACGGACGCGCCGTCCGTCGGCATGGGACCGGACGGACCTGGTCGGCAAATCAGTCGCTGACGGTAGTCGCACCGTCGCCGTTGTGCTACCCCGCCCGTCTCCCCTGTGGACAACCCGCTCCGACGCCGGACGGCAGGACCCCCACCGGGCCGGGCAGGCCACTACGATGGGTCACACTCCCGTCGCGTTCCGGTCTCGGCCGCAGATTCCTGGCGGGGCACCCCACGGCCGGTGGTAGGTGGGCACACGGAGGAGATGCGGTGACGGCGAGCACGACCGACCGACCCCTCCGGCGGGTCGCCGAGGGCCCGCCCCGGCCCCGCACCGGCACCGCCGTACACCCCGGTCAGGTCGTCGCCACGCAGGTCGCGCTCGCGTTACCGGTGGCCGCGTACGGTCGTGGGCCGGTGCCGGCGGTGCTCGCCGCGGTCGGTGCGGTGGTCCTGGCCGGTCTCGGCTGGGGGCGCTGGCGCGGGCGGTGGCTGTTCGACTGGTGGGGCACCGCCGCCGGGTTCCTCACCCGACGGCACGCCCTGCCCGCCGGCACCGCCCCGGAAGCACTCCTGGGCCTGCTGCTTCCCGACGCCGCGCTGGCCGGCGTGGAGTTGGCCGACGGGCCGGCGGGGGTGGTCGACGACGCCACCGGGCTGGCCGTCCTGCTCGACCTGGGCGACCCGGGCGACCTGCTCGGCGACCGGTCCCACCCGCTGCCGGCGCCCGGCACGCTGCTGCCGCCGGCCGGGCCGGAGCAGCCGCCGGTGCGGGTGCAGGTGGTGCTGCACGCCGTGCCGGCCCCGGCGGCGGCCGGTGGCGCGGCCGGCACGTCGTACCGGCAGTTGACCGAGGGGCGGGTGCCGGGTCAGGAGCGGGCCCTGCTCGCCGTCCGGGTGCTGCGGGCACCCGGCTGGTCCGACGCGGACCTGCGCCGGGCGCTGGCCGGCACGGTGCGTCGGATCGTCCGCCGGGTGGGGCCGCTGCCGGCCCGTCCGCTGGGCGGGCACGCCGCGCTGCGGGTGCTGGCCGAGCTCGCCCACCACGATCCCGGCCGGCCGGTGCGCGAGAACTGGTCGACGCTGTGCACCGGCGACCAGCACCAGGCCACCTTCCGGCTGG
>NZ_JBMDWU010000031.1:0-4168 GCF_048594385.1 Micromonospora sp.
CGCGGCCCGGGAGACCGCGCCGGAGGTGACCCCGTCGTCGTCGGGGTCGTCGGGGTCGACGCCGGCCGCGGCGGCCCGCCGCCGGGACCGCACGATCCCGACGATGCCGGCCCCGACCAGGAGCGCGCCGATCACGCCGACCGCACCGATCAGATAGGTGATCTGGTCCAGGCTGAGATCGTCGTACCAGGACCTCTCGGCCGCCGGCTTGGCCCCCGCCGCGCCCTCGATCGTCTCGGCGCCCTTGGTCGACGGCGTGTAGCCGAGGATGTCGATCGGGTCCTCCGCGGCGAGTTCCCCGCCGTCGGAGACGGTGACGAACCCGGTGCCGTCGGGGGTGTACGAGATGGCCTCGCCGAACGGGTCGGCCAGCGGGGTGACCCGGGGCTTGCCGGTGGTCAGCGCGGCGACGATGTCGTCGCCGCTGACGTCGTACTCGAAGGCGTCGGCGTAGGTGCGCAACACGACCCGGCTGCCGTCGGGCGATCGGGCCGCCCCGGTGATCGCCACCCGGCCGATGATGTTCAGCGGGTTGTCGGTGGTGGTCTTGGGCAGGGTGATCTCGCCGACCTTCTTCATCGGCACCGGCTCGGTGTTGCCGTCGGGGTCGAGCTTGGCCTCCGGGGTGAAGATCTCCGCCTTGCCGCTGGGCACCTTGGTGATCACCAGGGGCAGGCCGTCCGCGCCGATCAGCAGCGCCTCGGCGTCGTGCGGCTTGCGTTCCGGGTACGACAGCCGGTGCAGCACCGGCTGCTTGGACCCGGAGACCGGCATCGTCCAGACCGCGACCCGGGTACGCCGTTCCCTGCTGGTGACGTTGTCGCCGGTGTCGGCGATCCAGAGGGTCTTGCCGTCGGGCGAGAGGGCCAGGTCCTCGGTGTCGAAGGGGCCGTCACCGGAGTACTTCACCGGCTCCTTGGCGATCTTGCACTTGGTGTCCAGGAAGAAGACCCGCTTGCGGCTCTCCTGGAGGGTGCCGTCGTTGATCACGATGTAGCCGGTCTTCGTGGCGACCAGACCGGACAGCTCACGCAGCCGCTCGTCGGTGATCGTGCACTTCTTCTTGCCTGCCGCCGCCGCGAGCGGACCCGCCCCGACGGCCAGCGGCCCCGCGCCGGTGACGGGCGGGGCCACCCCGGCGGGGACGGCGGAGACCGGTGCCGCCCCGGCGGCAGCAGCGGGTGCCACGGCCGCGCCGAACAGGGCGAGGGCAACCGTGACCGAGGAGACAGCGCGGCGCATGGCGTCAGTGTCGCATGCCGCGATGAACCTCAGGTCACACCGGAGCGCTCACCGACTGCCGGCCACCGCCGGGTCACCCGCCGCCACGAACGGCATCAGCTCGGCGGCCAGCGCCTCGCCCACCCGGACGTGCAGTAGCGTGCCCTCGGGCAGGTGGGAGGTGCTGAGCACCTCGCCCTGCCGGTGCAGCCGGGCCACCAGGTCACCCCGGTCGTACGGCAGCACCGCGCGGACCTCCACGGCCGGGCGGGGCAGCCGCTGCTCGATCACCTCACGCAGCCCGTCGATGCCACGCCCGCTGTGCGCGGAGACGAAGACCGCGTCCGGCCAGAGCCGCTTGAGCCGCAGCAGGGTCTCCTCGTCGGCGGCGTCGGTCTTGTTGACCACCAGCAGCTCGGGCAGCCGGTCGGCACCGACCTCGGAGAGCACCTCCCGCACGGCGCGGACCTGCTCCTCGGGGTCGGGGTGGGTGCCGTCGACCACGTGCACCACCAGATCGGCCTCGGCGACCTCCTCCAGCGTCGAGCGGAACGCCTCGACGATCTGGTGCGGCAGGTGCCGCACGAAGCCCACCGTGTCGGAGAGCGTGTAGACCCGCCCGTCCGAGGTGGTGGCCCGCCGGGTGGTCGGGTCCAGGGTGGCGAAGAGCGCGTTCTCCACCAGCACGCCCGCACCGGTGAGCCGGTTGAGCAGGCTCGACTTGCCGGCGTTGGTGTAACCGGCGATGGCCACGGCCGGCACCGCGTTGCGGGAACGGCGGGCGCGCTTGGTCTGGCGTACCGTGCGCATGGCCTTGATCTCCCGGCGCAGCCGGGCGATGCGGTGCCGGATGCGCCGCCGGTCGGTCTCCAGCTTGGTCTCACCCGGGCCACGCAGGCCCACGCCGCCGCCGGCGCCGCCACCCCGCCCGGAACCACCGGTCTGCCGGGAGAGCGTCTCGCCCCAACCACGCAGCCGGGGCAGCAGGTATTCGAGCTGGGCCAGCTCGACCTGCGCCTTGCCCTCCTTGCTCTTGGCGTGCTGGGCGAAGATGTCGAGGATCAGCGCGGTGCGGTCGACGACCTTGACCTTGGTGCGCTGTTCCAGGTTGCGCAGCTGGGACGGGGACAGCTCACCGTCGCAGATCACCGTGTCGGCCCCGGTGGAGAGCACCGCCGCGCTGGGGTCGTCGACCTTGCCCCGGCCGACGTAGGTGGCCGGGTCGGGGCGGCTGCGGCGCTGGATGAGCCCTTCGAGCACCTGTGAACCGGCGGTCTCGGCCAGCGCGGCCAGCTCGGTCAGCGAATTGTCGGCGTCGCGCTGGGTGCCCTCGGTCCAGACGCCGACGAGGACGACCCGCTCCAGCCGGAGCTGGCGGTACTCGACCTCGGTGATGTCGGTCAGCTCGGTGGAGAGGCCGGGGACCCGCCGCAACGCCTGCCGCTCCGACAGCTCGTACTCACCGGTCGTGGCGTCGAGGTCGTCGTCCGAGTAGGGGGTGTGGGTCTCCTGGTCTCGCAAGCTGCGACTCCTGTCCGTTCTGTGCATGTACCAAGTAATCCTGACATGGGTCAACGCCGAGCGCGACTGCTATATGCCCGTGGTGGAGGTCGCCGAACGCGGGGGCGGCTGCCGCCGTGGCCCGGTGGGCGAGTAGAAATGCTGACGAGCCGCCAGCGACGACGGAGGTATTTCCGTGGCCATCACCCGACTGCCGAGTGCCGGATTCTCGATCACGATCCGGATCGCGGTCCCCGCGGACGCCTCCTCGATCGGCCGGCTGACCACGTCGGTCGGCGAGGCCGGTGCGATCGTCACCGCGCTGGACGTGGTCGACTCCGACCCGACCAACGTGATCGTGGACCTCACCTGCGACACCGCCGACGCCGGCCACGCCGACCAGGTCGTCGAGGCGCTCACCGCGCTCGACGGGGTGGACGTGCGCAAGGTCTCCGACCGGACGTTCCTGCTGCACCTCGGCGGCAAGATCGAGGTGCACTCCAAGGTCGGGCTGCGGACCCGTGACGAGCTGTCCCGGGCGTACACCCCGGGGGTGGCCCGGGTCTGCCAGGCCATCGCCGACAACCCGGCCGACGCCCGCCGGCTCACCATCAAGCGCAACACGGTCGCCGTGGTCAGCGACGGCTCGGCCGTGCTCGGCCTGGGCAACCTCGGCCCGGCGGCGTCGCTGCCGGTGATGGAGGGCAAGGCGGCGCTGTTCAAGCGGTTCGGCGGGGTGGACGCCTGGCCGGTGGTCCTCGACACCCAGGACACCGACGAGATCGTGGCGATCGTCAAGGCCATCGCCCCCGCGTACGGCGGGATCAACCTGGAGGACATCGCCGCGCCGCGCTGCTTCGAGATCGAGGCCCGGCTGCGCGAGGCCCTCGACATCCCGGTCTTCCACGACGACCAGCACGGCACCGCGATCTGCGTGCTGGCCGCGCTGACCAACGCGCTGCGCGTCGTCGGCAAGCAGCTCGCCGACGTCCGGGTGGTCGTCTCCGGGGCCGGCGCGGCCGGCACCGCGATCATGAAGCTGCTGCTGCGCCAGGGCGTCGGCGACATCATCGCGTACGACCGGCAGGGCGCCCTGCACCGCGACCTGCCCGACCTCAACCCGGCCTGGCAGTGGCTGGCCGAGAACACCAACCGGGACAACTACTCCGGTGACCTGGCCGGCGCGGTCCGGGACGCCGACGTCTTCATCGGGGTGAGCGCCCCCAACCTGCTCACCGGTGACGACATCGCCACCATGGCCAAGGACGCGATCGTCTTCGCGCTGGCCAACCCCGACCCGGAGGTCGACCCCCGGGAGGCCCGCAAGCACGCCGCGATCGTCGCCACCGGTCGCTCGGACCAGCCGAACCAGATCAACAACGTGCTCGCCTTCCCGGGGGTGTTCCGGGGCATGCTCGACGCGCACGCCGAGGAGTTCACCGAGGAG
>NZ_JBMDWU010000310.1:0-24754 GCF_048594385.1 Micromonospora sp.
ACATCTGCATGATGCTGGTGCCGCCGCAGGTGGCCCGGGAGGCGTCCACCGCCACCCTGTTCCGGCACGCGGTACGCCAGGTTCCGGCCGAGGAGACGTCCACCCTGGACGACGTGGTCACCTGCCTACAGGGGCTCGACGCCGACGCCGGCCGGGAACTGGCCCACCTGCTGCTCGACACCGCCGAGATGCCCCTGGCCATGCTCTTCTTCGGACGCCCGCCGGAGGGGCTGCTCGGTGCGGGGGCGGCGCTCACCGTGATCACCATGGCCGGCCTGCGACTGCCCGACCTCAAGATCGAACGCGAGTACTGGTCGGCCGAGGAGGCGTTGGCGCTGCCGATGCTGCACACCGCGCACCGCCTCGCCGTCCGCCGCTGCTACGGCGGGTCGATGTCCTCCCGCAAACTCGTCGGCCTGGACGAGGCGCACTTCATGGAGGGCTGGCGCTCCGGCCGGTCCTTCCTGGTCCGCCTCGCCCGCGACTCCCGCAAGTGGAACCTCGCCGCCCTGGTCGCCTCGCAGAACCCGAAGGACATCCTCGGCCTCGACGTCCAGAACCTCGTCTCCACCGTCTTCGTCGGCCGCATCGCCGAGGACACCGAGATCGCCTCCGAGGCGCTCCGGCTGCTCCGGGTGCCGGTCGACGACGGCTACGAGGCCACCCTGGCCTCCCTGTCCGCCGTCGACACCACCTCCGCCACCCGGCTCGGCTTCCGCGAGTTCGTCATGCGGGACGTGGACGGCCGGGTGCAGAAGGTCCGGGTCGACGTGTCGTACGTCGAGGGGCTGCTGGATCACCTCGACACCACCCCCGCCGCGGTCGCCCAGGCCGCCGGGATACTGCCGACCGTCCTGGCTGATCTGGAGGCGTGACAATGGCGAGGGCCCGGGCACGGATCACGGCGCTCCTCCTCGCACTCGGCGTACTCGCCGGTGCCACGATCGCCTGGCCGGTGGTCGGGGCCACACCGGCGTACGCCCGTACCCCCGTCACAGGTCAGGCCACCCTGGCGGCACAGGCGGCTGCCGATCTCTGCACCACCAAGGAGTGGCAGGCCGACTTCCGCGCCTGCGTCGCCAAGCTCAAGCAGGTCAGCGAGACGGAGGTGGACTGCCGGAAGCCGCCGGTACCGTCAGCCCCGGACTCCGGTCTGGCGGGCTGGTTCGCCTCCCGCCCCGACTCGTCGAAGCTTCCCGGGCCGAAAGGCTTCTACAGCGACTACGGCTACGGCGGCTACAGCTTCAACACGTACGACGTGGAAGGGGGCTGTGCCTCCACCGTCCTGCATCCGGACTACAAGTTCACCACCACGGTCGCGAACGGCGAACTGATGATGGCAACTGCCGTGGTGGGTGCCTCGAACGCGCTCCGGGAACGCGCCTGGGACCCCCGGTCGATGTGGAACTGGGCCGACCCGCTGGTGGAGAAGGCGACCAAGGCCGTCTACCAGAAGGTGTTCAGCGTCTTCGGCATCGTGACGCTCTGTGTGGTGGGCCTCTACCTCCTCTGGCGCTCCCGCCAGTCGGACATGAGCAACGCGATGACCACCGCGGGCTGGGCCCTGCTGGTGATGGTCGCGGTGACCGCACTGGCCGCCTGGCCGGTGAAGTCGGCCAACATTGCCGACGGCACCCTCATCACCTCACTGGGCGTCGTCCATGACGCCATCGGTCCGGCGGCGCGCGACACACCGGCGGACCAGTGCGACGATCCGAATCCCGATGCCTGTAAGGACAGTCGTCCCCCGGCAGTCCGTGCCAGTGACACCGCCACCGAATCGATGTTGTACCGCAACTGGCTGCGCGGGGTCCTGGGTTCGGCGGACAGCGAGACGGCCAAGAAGTACGGGGCAGCTCTCTACGATGCGAAGTCGCTCTCCTGGGAGGAGGCCGAGAAGCTCAGGGAGAATCCCGCCACCCGCGAGGCCACCATCAAGGCCAAGCAACAGCAGTGGATGACGGTCGCCGAACAGATCAAGACCGAGAATCCCGAGGCTTACGAGTATCTCCAGGGCAGCCGGGACATGGACCGGATCGGTTCCGGGTTCATCGCGGTCCTGGCCGCATTGCTCTTCGCCATGTTCGACCTCACCGCCTCGCTGCTGGTGCTGCTCGGATTCATGATCTTCCGGTGGGCGGTGATCGCCGCACCGATCCTGGGCACGATCGGCCTGCTCCGCCCGGCCAGCGCCGGGCTGCGGCGGCTGGCGAACGCCGTGGTCGCTGCCGTGTTCAACATCGCCATCTTCGGCACCGGAGCGGCGATCTACCTGTTCGCCGTCGACCTAATCATGAGCACTCCGACACTGCCGGGCTGGCTCCAGGTGGTGCTGGTCTGGCTCTGTGGTGTGGTCGGTTGGTTGCTGCTCCGGCCCTACCGGAGGATCACCCAGCTCGGCGGCAAGGACAGCAGTGAGGCGGTTGGCTCGGCCGGGTCGTGGCACCGCCGTTTCTTCCGGGACATGCGCGTCGCCGCCCGACTCGACGTGGCCGAGCCGGGGGGCACGGCCGAGCCGAAGCTCACCCGGGGACGCGGGGCCGCGCTGGAGCCGGCCACCCTGCGGCCTGAGGCCAGGCGGGAAGACCCCAGCCACTCGACGGTCAGCACGCCGGGGCAGCGGGAGCGCCCGGATGGACGCGAACGCGCCGACGAGACCGAGACGAAGCCATCGACTCGGGAGGGCAAGCGGCCCACGCCCGCACCCCGTCCCCGGCGCCGTCCGGCGAGCTGGACCGAGCCGGACGTGCCGGAGGAGGTGCCGTCCTTCGTGGTCTACCGACCTGACTCCGCGCCGGCACCGACACCCGTGAAGCCCAGCCCCCGTATACGCTCCGAGGCGAGGTGACGCGATGCGGCGAGCGATCGAACTCCTCTTCACGCGACTCATCCGGTCGCGGCTCGGTATCGCGCTCGTGATCGCCGTGCTGGTGCTCGGGGTGATCGGTACGGCTCGCCTGGTGTCTGGTCCCGAAGACCTCACAGCGGGACTCAGCAGCCGTCCACGGGAACCGATCACGACCGTCGATCCAGAGGAGGGTGACGACGGAGTCATCGCCACCCCGGTCCCGGAGTCACCGCGCACCCGGCCCGGGGAGTTGACCCCCGAGCAGACGGCGACCCGATTCACCACCGCCTGGTTGGGCGGGGCCACCATCACTGCGGAGCAGTGGCAGGCGGCTCTGCGGCCGATGTCGACGTCGGAACTCACCGAGAAGTTGGCCGGTGCCGACCCGGCCGGAGTGCCTGCTGTCAAGATTGCCGGCACTCCGACGCTACGACCTCGGACGGCGGTCTTCACGGAGGTTCTGGTTCCGTTGGAGGGCGGACAGCTGCGGCTGGAACTGGTCGCCCCCGACGGCCGCTGGTTGGTGGATGCCGTGGACTGGGAGCGGGAATGACTGCCGAACTGCCACCGACCGGCGCCCCACGCCGCCGGGTCCGGATGGGTGCCGTTGCCGCCGCACTGACCGGCACTCTCGCGTTGCTCTGCTGTGGTGGCGGCAGCGCCGCGTTCTTCCTGACCAATCTCGGCGGCGACCAGGAGACCCTGGTGTCGAACGAGCAGCAGTGCGATGACGAGCACCGGGTCAACGTCACCGGCAAGATGCCCCGGATGTCCGCGTACGGGGCCAGTCAGATGCGTAATGCCGCAGTCATCATCAAGGTCGGTCAGGACATGAAGGTGGCACCGCGGGGCTGGGTGATCGCGGTGGCGACGGCGATGCAGGAGTCAGCGCTGCGCAACCTGTCCAACAGCACCGTCGCCGGTTCCAGCGGCATTCCGAACGAGGGTGTCGGCTCTGACCACGATTCCCTCGGTCTCTTCCAGCAGCGGGCCGGCTGGGGCAGCGTCACCCAACGGATGAGCCCCGACTATGCGGCCCGCAAGTTCTACGAGAAGCTGTTGAAGATCGACGGTTGGGAACGGATGCCCCTGACCCGGGCCGCGCAGAAGGTACAGATCAGCGCCTACCCCGACGCGTACGCGAAACACGAGGACGTCGCCAGTCAGATCGTCAATGCGCTCGCCGGTGGGGCTGCCCGCACGGTCCAGATCGCCGAGCGGGCGGTGTGCGACCGCGCCTCCGCCCGCGCCATCGCCGCCTCCTGCTGGACCGCGCCGATCGACGGCGGGGTCGGCTCCGGCTTTCGGACAGCGAGCCGACCGCGACACAACGGCGTGGACATCGGTGCCCGCAAGCGAACCGAGATCCACGCCGCCGCCACCGGTCGGGTGCTGGTGGCCCGCTGCGATCCCGACCACCGTGGAAACCGCAACTGTGACGTCGACGGTTTCCCGGGCAAGGGGGGGTGCGGGTGGTTCGTCGACATCCTGCACGCCGGCGGCTTCATCACCCGGTACTGCCACATGATCGAAAAGCCCCGGGTGGTCCCCGGGCAGCTCGTCAAAGCCGGGGAGGTGATCGGTCTGGTCGGGAGCAGTGGCAACTCCTCCGGCCCGCACCTGCACTTCGAGGTGCACATCGACAGCAACCGCAGCTTCTCCGGCGGCATCAACCCGGTGCCGTTCATGCGGCAACGTGGTGCACCGCTGAACGGTTCGGCATGAGGCTGTCGCCCCGATGAGCGGACCACTGCCGGACCCGTTCGCCGGCCAGCCCGACTGGGCGCCACTTCCACCACGACCGGTCGAGATCGTTCCCGCCACCGGCCGGGTGGAGCTGCGCGGCCGGCGGGTCCTCGTCGGGCTCCCCGGCCTCGGTTGGCGCGGAGACCTGCGCGCCGACGAGCGGGTGGTACAGGGCAGCCGTACCTACGTGCCGGTCATCCCCGAGCACGAGTGGTACCGGGCGGAGGCCGACCAGGTGGAGGTCTTCGCCCCGCTCGTCCCCGTGGAGCGGGTCTGGGTGGAGACCCTGGGTGACCGGCCCGCGCCTACCGGACCGGTGCGGGAACAGGGGATCCAACTCGTCTCGCTGGACGGACCGACGCACCACGCCCCCACCCCGGTCTTCGAAACCGACGCGGTCAGCGGACGACGGGTGGTCCACGTCGAGGACGCCGTCGAACACCGCGATCTACGCGCGGTGACCGAGTCCTACTCCGGTGCCGACGGTGACATCTGTGTCCGGGTCACGCCGGAACTGGAATGGTACCGCTGGGCCTGGCGCGGACAACCACCCACCACTATGGAAATCCCCGTCCACCTGCTGTGGATCGAATAGCTGTCAGACAGCCTTCCGCGCACCGCAGACACGCCAGCCGTCACGAATGTCGACAACGTCGAAAGTCCAGTCCTCCCGACGGCTGCTTCGCTGCTGACCGTTGGCCGAACCCGAGATGGTCAAAGTGGTCGTCACGGACTCACCCTGAGGCGTTTCCACTCTGGTCAACGATCCCCAACCAACTCTTACCACAACATCGAACTTGCTCTCTCGTTGCCGCAACTCGTCACGGAGAGCCGCGACCGCACCAAGATCCGCATCTTGGCAGACGAGAAGACTGGCGCGGGTGTCGTTCTCGTTGACCAGGAACTCACGGAGATAGTTGTCGACGACGACGTCCGGAGCGCTGCGATCCGGGGTGGCGGCCCGCTCGTAAAGCACGTAGCCGGTGATCCCGCCGCCGACGCAGAGCAACGCCAGCACCCCGGCGACGACGCTGAGGACGGTTCGGAGCCGACGGGGTGGACGCTGCGGCACCGGCAGCGGCGCAGGGGGTGCCGAGTGCTCCGGTGGGGTCCGCTGCGCCGGTACTCGGGACACCTGGGAACCGGCGGGGGGCTGCACTGATTCCACCCCCTGAGGCTATCGGCTGGACGCTCCGTACCCAATGCCCCGAAGGCTGCGGATCGTGACAGGGCGACCCCGGGAGGTGAGAGTTCGTCGCGATGTGCGACAAGCCCGGCGCATCGCCGCCGCGCTTCCCGGAGGAGTGGCCGGGGCTGGGATACGGTCTGCAGTCGGGGAGGCTTCCCGTCGCGAACAGCGGGGTGGAGCACCTCGGAAAGAGGGGTGGACGCGGTGGCCGGTCCGAAGGCTCGCACGAACCGCGCCGCAGCCCTGCACCGCCGGGCCGCCGCGACCGTCGCCGCTGCCGCCACGGTCCTCGACGAGATCCGTCCGGCCCCCGCCGACCAACGCCGCCAGTACGAGCTGGCGGACCGGCTGCGGCACGCCGCCGCCCTGCTCGCCCCGGGCTGGGCCGGGGACGCCTTGACGGACCTGTCGGCGCACACTCCGTGTGGTGAAGAGCATCCGCCCTTCGTCCGGATCGGGACGGGGGCCCCGCTGGAGGATGCGCGCTTCCCGGCGCTGGTGCCGCTGCTCGGCTCGGCGCACCTGGCCCTCGACGTGGACGTGCGTGACACCCGGGTGGCGGGTCTCGTCCGGGCCGTGTTGCTGCGCCTGCTGGCAGCCACGCCGGCGGGTTGCCTCCTGGTCCGTGGCGTCGACGGCACCGCAACACCGGGCACCACAGGCACCGCAGGCACCGGCACCCGACCTGGCACCTCCGACACCACCGCCCGCCCGGTCACCGCGGGCACCGGCACCGGCACCGGCACCGGCACCGGCACCGGCAAGGCTGGCACGGAACAGGCCGGCGCCGGGCAATCCGACATCGGCAGAGCCCGCACCGCAGGGGCCGCCCCCCAGAACACCGCCGCCGACGCGAGCACCGCACCGCAGCACAGTGGGACGACGAATCCCCGGGACGGGGCCGTCTTCGCCCCGTTCACCGCGCTGGCCGACGCCGGACTGTTCCCGCCTGCGGCGACGGACGTGGCCGGTCTGCGGGCGGTGCTCGCCGAGGCCGAGCAGTGGGTCTCCCCGGGGGCCGGCCGACCCCGCCGGCACGACCGGACGCTGCTGCTGGTGATCGCCGGGCTGCCCGGGTCGACGGCGTCGAGTGACCTGGACCGGATCGTGGCGCTCGCCGAGCGGGGTCGGGGTGCGGGGCTGCACCTGGTGGTCGCCGGCTGGCCGGCGGCCCGGCCACCGTTGCCACAGGCCACCCCGGTACGGCTGCGCACCTCGTACGCGCTGCTGGGTGATCCGCCGGGCAGCCCGTTCAGCGGACCGGGCACCGACGCGCCGGGGGGCCTGAACTGTCCCGTCCTCGTCGACGAGGACCCCGGCGCGGAGCTGATCGACGCCGTCTGCCGTCGGCTGGCCGACCAGATCGAGGCGGGCTCTCGGTTGGGTCTCGCCGAGCTGCTGCCGCCCGGGGACGCGCCGCTCTGGGCGTCCTCCTCGGTCGACGGCCTGTCCACCACGGTGGGCGACGCCGGCGGCCGGCCGGTCACCGTGGGTTTCACCGAGTTGACCCCGCACTGGTTGGTCAGCGGCCGGTCGGAAGCGGACCGGGCGGCCTTCCTGACCAACACGCTGCTCGGCCTGGCCGCCCGTTACGGCCCGGACGAACTGGCCCTGTACCTGGTGGATCTGGGTGCCGGGGAGTCGTTCGTGGAGTTCCTCCAGACCCGGCGGGACAGGTCGTGGGTGCCGCAGGTCCGCGCGGCGGGGATGGCCGCCGACCCGGAGTACGTGCGGGACCTCTTCGACCAGTTGGCGGCGGAGATCAATCGCCGGGAGGAGGCGGCGGCACGGGCCGGCGGCCAGCGTTTCGCCGAGCTGCGTGACCATCAGGTGCTGCCGCGCGTCGTCTGCGTCATCGACAACTTTCCGCTGCTGCTGTCGGATCGGGATCCGGTGGCCGCCGAGGTGCTGGCCCGGTTGGACGGGCTGGCCAGGTCGGGTCGCGGGTACGGCGTGCACCTACTTCTGGCCGGCGCGGGTGATCTGGGCGTCGGCGCGGGAGCGGCACCCCGGGATTCGGTGCTGGGGCAGTTCCCGGTGCGGGTGGCGCTTGCCGGCGGCAGCGCGGTGCTGATGCCGACCAACGACGCCGCCGCCGGTCTGGCGGTGGGCAGTGCCGTGGTCAACACCGCCGGTGGCCTGGGCGGCCCACGCGGCGCGACGCGCGGGCACGAGCGGCTGGTCCGGTTCCCCGACCCGCACGACGCCCCGGAGGTGGTGGAGGAGCTGCGGCACCGGCTGTTCGCGGCACGGCCGGAGGATGCCGTACCGCCTGTGGTGTTCGCGGGTTGGGCCCGGCCGTTGCTGGGCAACGATCCCCGGATGCGCGCCGCCGTTGCCGGTCGGTGCGGGGCGCCGGCGGCGCTGCTGGGCCGGGCGGTCGACGTGGCCCGGACGACCGTGGCGGTGCCGCTGGGCCCGGTGGCCGGCCGCAACCTGGCCGTCCTCGGGCCGGGTCCGGCGGCGGCGACGTTGCTGGCGACGGCCGCGCGCAGCACCGCCGCGCACCATCCGCCGGGTAGCGCGGAGTTCGTGCTCGCGCCGCTGGCCGAGGGCTCCGCGTCGCTGGCCGCCGCGCTCGCCGCCGAGTTGGGTGAGCGTCACCGGGTGTCGACGGTGGACGGGCCGGGGTTGCTGACCGAGTTCTCGGGTACCGGTCCGACCTACCTGGTGGTGTTCGGGGTGGACGTGCCCTCGACGGAGGAACTGCCGCCGGACCGGCTGCGTACGCTGCTGCGGGAGGGCCCGCCGGCGGGTCGGCACCTGCTGGGCTGGTGGCGGACGGTGCCGCCGCTGGCCGGGTTGGTGGAGCCCGACGGCGAGGTCGGGAAGCTGGCCGCGGTCGCGACGGTCGACGTGCCGGGTGCACAGCTCGCCCCGCTCTTCGGGCACCCGGTGCAGTGGCGTCCCCGACCGGCCCGGGTGGTCCTCTGGGACACCACCGACGACCGGGGCACGGTCCTGGTGCCGTTCGCCGACGAGGCGGACCCGGCATGACCGGCCACGGCCGGGCCCGCGTGGAGGCCATTCACGGCGCAGCCCGCGCGGAGACCATCCACGACGGGGCCGGAACCCGCGGTACGGAAGGCGGTCCGCGCGGAGCCGGCCGGGCAGGGCCGCCACGCGGCTCCGGCCGCGATGCGCGGCGTGCGGGACCGGCCCCCGGGAGGACCGCAGGTGACCGACCGCGAGGAGGACCGGGCGTGACGAGCCGCGAGGAGCCTCGGCCGTGAGCATCGACGACGCCGTGACGGTGGCTCCGGTCCGACAGCGGGCCGGGGGCGAGCCGACCCCGTCGGTGGCCGCCGCCTGGACCGACTACCTGGCCGCCGCCCGTCAGCTCGACGGGGTACGCCGGGGCGCGGCGACGGCAGCCGCCGCGCAGGCCCGGGCGGTGGAGGCGGCACGCGCCGAGTTGACCGAGGTGCGCGCCCGCCTGACGCCGCAGCAGACCCGGCTGCGCGAGCTGGGCGTACCGGCGATCTCGCTGACCCCGACGCCACCGGAACTGGCCGAGGCGACCCGGGCGATGGCGGGTGGCCCGGCGGCGGTGTTGGCGGGCCTGCGCAAGGCGCAGGGCTGGGCGGAGGGTGCCGACGCGGCGCTGGCGGCGCGCGGTTCGCTGCGGCCGGCGGCCTGGCCGCCCCGGTTGCGCAACCTCCTGGTGTACGGTCCGCTGGCGCTGGTCGTGCCCCTGGTGCAGCTGCTGCTCCTGGTGACCCTCGGCACCGGACCGGTGGTCGTGGCGGCGCTGCTGGTGGGTCTGCCGATGCCGGCGGCGGCGTTCGCGGCGGGCTGGGTGGGGGTGGGTCGGTTGTTCCCGCCGGGGCCGGACCACCGGTGGGACCGTACGCCCCGACTGGGGCTGCTGACCTGCCTGATCCCGGCGGTGGTGACCGCCGCCGGGATCACGCTGACGCTGCTGGCCGGTTGACCGCGCCGCCCCACACGTCACGGCTCAGCGGCTCAGCGGCTCAGCGGCTCAGCGGCTCAGCGGGGAATGATCAGGGACATCGCCTCGGCGCGGGACTTCGCGTCGTGCTGGAGCACGCCCCGCACGGCCGAGGTGATGGTCTTGGCGCCGGACTTCTGAATGCCGCGCATCGCCATGCACATGTGCTCGCAGTCCAGTATCACGATGACGCCACGCGGTTGCAGCTTGCTCATCAGCAGGTCGGCGATCTGCGAGGTCAGCCGTTCCTGCACCTGCGGACGGCGGGCGAAGACCTCGACCAGCCGGGCCAGCTTGGACAGGCCGGTGATCCGGCCGTCGGGGCCGGGGATGTAGCCGATGTGCGCGCTGCCCCGGAACGGCAGCAGGTGGTGTTCGCAGAGGCTCATCACATCGATGTCCCGGACGAGCACCAACTCTTCGTGGTTGGCCTCGAAGGTGGTGCTGAGCACCTGGGACGGGTCGACCCGCAGGCCGGCGAAGAGTTCGGCGTACGCCCGGGCGACCCGCGCCGGGGTCTGCTGGAGGCCGTCGCGGTCCGGGTCCTCGCCGACCGCGATGAGGATCTCGCGGACCGCCTTCTCGATCCGGCCGAGGTCCATGGTGTCCTCGATCGGGCGACCGTTGAGCTTGCCGCTGATCAGCCGGGCGGCGACGTAGTCCAACGTCTCGTCACCGGGCTCGGTGGACGAGGCGGCCAGCCCCGGGTTGACGGGGCTGGCCGCGGCGTCGGTGTTCAGTGCAGACCGTCCGAGTTGTTCGTGGCCCCGCCGACGGAGATGCCGTCGGCCGTGGCCTGCGCCTTGAGCTTCTCCTTCTCGGCCGGGGTGAGCACCGGCGGCTCGGTGGAGGGCAGGCGCTTGCCGAAGCCGTTGTACGGGGCCATCGGCGGGCGCTTGACCACCCGGGAGCAGATCCGGGCCATGTCGGCGGTGGAGAGGGTCTCCTTCTCCATCAGCTCCAGGACCATGTTGTCCAGGACGTCCCGGTATTCCACCAGGATCTCCCAGGCCTCGTCGTGGGCCAGTTCGATCAGGGCCCGCATCTCGCCGTCGATCTCGGCGGCGACCGAGTCGGAGTAGTCCCGTTCGTGGCCCATGTTGCGGCCGAGGAACGGCTCGTCCCCGCTGGTGCCGTACTTGATCGCGCCGAGCTTCGAGCTCATGCCGTACTGCGTGATCATCGCGCGGGCCAACTGGGTGGCCTTCTCGATGTCGTTGCCGGCTCCGGTGGTGGGCTCGTGGAAGACGAGTTCCTCGGCGGCCCGGCCACCCAGGGCGTACGCCAGGGTGTCGATCATCTCGGCCCGGGTCTGGGTGTACTTGTCCTCGGTCGGCAGGACCAGGGTGTGCCCCAGCGAGCGACCCCGGGACAGGATGGTCACCTTGTGCACCGGCGCGGCGTGCGGCAGCGCCCAGGCGACCAGCGCGTGCCCACCCTCGTGGTACGCGGTGATCTTCTTCTCCTGGTCGCTCATCACCCGGGTCCGACGCTGCGGCCCGGCGATCACCCGGTCGATCGACTCCTCGAGCGAGTCGTTGGTGATCGCCCGCTGTTCCTTGCGGGCGGTGAGCAGCGCCGACTCGTTGATCACATTGGCCAGGTCGGCACCGGAGAAGCCGGGGGTACGCCGGGCGACCGCGTCGAGGTCGACGTCGGGCGTGAACGGCTTGCCCTTGGCGTGCACCCGCAGGATCGCCTTGCGGCCCTCCATGTCGGGTGCGTCGACGGGGATCTGCCTGTCGAACCGGCCCGGACGCAGCAGCGCCGGGTCGAGGATGTCCGGCCGGTTGGTGGCGGCGATCAGGATGACCCCGCCCTTGGTGTCGAAGCCGTCCATCTCGACGAGCAGCTGGTTGAGGGTCTGCTCCCGCTCGTCGTGGCCGCCGCCCATGCCGGCGCCACGGTGCCGGCCGACGGCGTCGATCTCGTCGACGAAGACGATCGCCGGGGCGTTCGTCTTGGCCTGCTCGAAGAGGTCGCGGACCCGGCTCGCGCCGACACCGACGAACATCTCGACGAAGTCGGAGCCGGAGATCGAGTAGAACGGCACCCCGGCCTCGCCGGCGACGGCGCGGGCCAGCAGCGTCTTACCGGTACCGGGCGGACCGAAGAGCAGCACGCCCTTCGGGATCTTGGCACCCAGGGCCTGGTACTTCGCCGGGTTCTGGAGGAAGTCCTTGATCTCGTGGAGTTCCTCCACCGCCTCCTCGGCCCCGGCGACGTCCGCGAAGGTCGTCTTCGGGGTGTCCTTGGTGATCATCTTCGCCTTGGACTTGCCGAAGTTGAGCACCCGGGAGCCGCCGCCCTGCATCTGCGACATGAAGAACAGCAGCAGGAGCACGAGCAGCGCGATCGGCAGCAGGTTGACCAGCAGGCTCACCCAGATGCTGTCAGAGGACACCTTGGCGTCCGCCGGGCCGGTGACCCGGTTGGCCGCCTTGGCCGCCAGCACCTCGTTCCAGACCTGCTCGCCGGCCTGGTAGGGGAACTGGGCCTCGATCCGGTCGGTCGTGGTGTCGCCGAACTTGGTCTTCTCGGCCAGGTTGAGCTGGAGCGTCTGCTCCTTGTCCTGGAAGACGACCTTGTTGATCTTGGCGGTGTGCAGTTGGTCGAGCGCAACGGAAGTGTCCACCCGGTGGTAACTGGGACCAGCGGTGAACAGCTGACTGAGCACAACGGCGCCGAGGATGACCAGGATGATCCAGACCACCGGTCGGCGGAAGAAACGCGTACGTTCCATGCTGTTGTCGAGCGCCGGAGCGCCCGCATCCTCCTGATCGACGTCCTGACCGTCTGAATGGTGTCGCCGCCGGGGGCGGCGTCGAGCCGCCGTGCGGGCCGGCCTCGACCCCGAGGCGCGCGAACTGCCGCACCGCGGTCATTCGACGGTACACCGTGCACGCGAGGAGCGAGCTTGCGAGCCCCGCAGTCGGGCACATTCGTAGCCCTCCTGCACACGAGGAGCGAGCTTGCGAGCCCCGCAGTTACGCGTACGGCGAACCGGGTTTCGGCCGGCGTGACGGGGAACGTGCGCACCGGCTCCGTCGACCGCCCGGTCACGCGGGTCGGGGTGCCGGACGCGGAGATGTCCCACGCCACCGGCACCCACGGTAGTCGGATTGCCTGGGAGCCCGCTGAACGTCCGCTCGATGACGACCGATACGGGCGCAGTTCAGGCGCGGGCGTAGACCTCGGGCTTGAGCACCCCGACGTAGGGCAGCTCGCGGTAGCGCTCGCCGAAGTCGAGGCCGTAGCCCACGACGAACTCGGTGGGGATGTCGAAGCCGACGTACTTGACCGGCACCGTGACCTTCACCGCGTCGGGCTTGCGGAACAGGGCCACCACCTCGACGCTGGCCGCCGACCGGGACTCCAGGTAGCGCAGCAGCCAGGACAGGGTCAGGCCGGAGTCGACGATGTCCTCGACCACCACCACGTGCCGGCCGGCGATGTCCCGGTCGAGGTCCTTGAGGATGCGCACCACGCCGGAGGAGGTGGTGCCCTGGCCGTACGAGGAGATGGCCATGAAGTCCAGCTCGACGGGCGGACCCTGCCGGCCCAGCGCGCGGGCGAAGTCGGCCATGAACATGACCGCGCCCTTGAGGACGCAGACGAGCAGCAGTCCGTCGGTGACCCCGGCGTAGTCCGCCGAGACCTGCTTGGCCAGCTCCGCCGTCTTCTCGCGGATCTGCGCCTCGGAGATGATCACGTGATCGATGTCGGCGTCGTACCAGGAGCCGTCAGCCATGCTCCTAGCCTGCCGTACGCCGGAGGGCCCGCGTCGGCGGGGCCGCCCCTTCTGGCGCGGTCCCGCCCCGAGTTTTCCGGCACAACGGAATCAATCACCTCAGCAGGTGCGGGATCGCCAGCGGCGGCCCTCCTCGGTGGGCTTCCAGTCGGCCGAGTCGCGGGTGTCGGCGGTCAGGCCGAACGCCGAGGCGGCGGTCAGCGCGGCGAGGAAGAGCAGGAACAACAGGAACTGCATGGCGGCGCTCGCTTTCTCGCGATCTGAGTGGTTTTCGCCGCCGGTGCGCACCGGACTCATCCCAGTTTCCGCCAGTGGTCCGGGCCGGGACAGTGGCAGTCATGCCAGGTACCCTCGATTTCCTGCCACCTTTCCGGTTACCCTCGTCACATGATTCGATCGGTGGCCGTCATCGCGTTGGACCAGGTGGCCGTCTTCGAGCTGGGCGTGCTCACCGAGGTCTTCGGCACCGACCGCACCGACGACGACTTCCCCGGCTACCGGTTCACCGTCTGCACCGCCGACGGCGACCCGGTCCGTACCGCCTCCGGGTTCGGGCTCACCCCGCACGCCGACCTCGCCCCGGTCGACGACGCCGACCTGGTCGCCGTGCCCGCGTACACCCAGGGGGGTGAGGTGCCCGAGGCGGTGCTGGCCGCGCTGCGCCGCGCCGCCGACCGGGGGGCGTACGTGTTCAGCGTCTGCTCGGCGGCGTTCGTGCTCGGCGCGGCCGGCCTGCTCGACGGCCGGGAGTGCACCACCCACTGGAAGTACGCCGACGAGCTGCAACGCCGGCACCCCTCGGCCCGGGTCCGGTGCAACAGCCTCTACGTGGCCGACGGCCCGGTGCTGACCAGCGCCGGCACCGCCGCCGGCATCGACGCCTGCCTGCACCTGGTGCGCCAGGAACACGGCTCGGTCACCGCCACCCGGCTGGCCCGGCGCATGGTGGTCCCCCCGCACCGCGACGGCGGCCAGTCCCAGTACGTCGAGGCGCCGATCCCGGCCACCCCCGACGCGCCCACCCTCGAACCGGTGCTGAGCTGGCTGGTGGGGCACCTGGACCGGCCGACCACCGTGGACGAGCTGGCGGCCCGCGCCGGCATGTCGCCACGGACCTTCGCCCGCCGGTTCCGGGCCGAGACCGGCACCACCCCGCACGACTGGTTGACCAACCAGCGGGTGCTGCTGGCCCGCCGGCTGCTGGAGGAGACCCGGCTGAGCGTGGAGAGCGTCGCCGGCCGCTCGGGTTTCCCCGATGCCGCCGCCCTGCGCCACCACTTCGCCCGCCGGGTCGGCACCACCCCGCAGGGCTACCGCACCACCTTCCGCGACCGCGTCCCCACCGCCTGAGCCGCCGCCCCCGGGGGCGGCGCCGGGGTCAGTAGCCCAGCGCCGCGCCGTCGACCCGGGGCTCCGCGCCGACCACCCAGCCGCCGGCCGGGGCCCGCCACAGCGCCTGGCCGTACCCGAAGACGGACGGCTCGTCGGCGACGGTGACCTCGTGGCCCCGGGCGCGCAACCCCGCGACCAGGCCGGGCTCGGCCGCCAGCGCCGGCTCGACCAGCAGGGTCCGGCCGGCGTGCCAGTACCAGCGGGGGGCGTCGAGGGCGGCCTGCGGATCACGGCCGTCGTCGACGGTCGCGGCGACCAGCTGGACGTGCCCCTGCGGCTGCATGTGCCCGCCCATCACCCCGCACGGCCCGACCGGTGCGCCGTCGCGGGTCAGGAAACCCGGGATGATCGTGTGGAACGGACGCTTGGCCGGCCCCACCAGGTTGGGGTGACCCGGGTCGAGCCGGAAACCGGTGCCCCGGTTCTGCAGTGCGAAGCCGTGGCCGGGCAGCACCACCCGGGAGCCGAACCCCAGGTAGGTGGACTGGATCAGGCTGACCATCAGCCCGCCCGCGTCGGCCGTGCAGAGGTAGACGGTGCCGCCCCGCTCGGGCGTGCCGGCCACCGGGTCGCCGGCCCGGTCGGTGAGCAGCGCCCGCCGCGCCGCCAGGTAGCCCGGGTCGAGCAGGCCGGCGGTCGGCACCTCGGCGCGTTCCGGGTCGGCCACGTGGGCGTGCGCGTCGGCGAAGCCGAGCTTGACCGCCTCCACCTGCCGGTGCACCCGGTCCACCGGGTCGACGCCCGGGTCGAGGCCGTCCAGGACGCCCAGCGCCAGCAGCGCCGCCAGCCCCTGCCCCGGCGGCGGCAGCTCCCACACCTCGTGCCCCCGGTAGCGGACGCTGACCGGGTCGACCCAGGTCGAGGTGTGCGCGGCCAGGTCGGCGGCGGTGAGGAAGCCACCGGTACGGGCGGCGTGCCGGTCCAGCGCCGCCGCGATCGCGCCCCGGTAGAAGTCCTCCGCGCCGGTGGCGGCGATCAGCCGCAGCGTCCGGGCCGCCGCCGGGTTGCGCCAGCGTTCGCCGGGTCGGGGCGCCCGGCCGGCCACCGTGAAGACCCGGTCGAACTCGGTGAACTCGGCACCCGCCGGCACCGGTTGTGCCAGTGCCCGGGCCCAGGTGGCGGCGGTGCCGGTGGAGACCGGATGGCCGTGTTCGGCGTACCCGACCGCGTCGGTGAAGAGGTCGGCGAAGGGCAGCACGCCGAACCGGTCGTGCAGGTCCCGCCAGCCGGCCGGCGCTCCGGGCACCGTCACCGGCAGCCAGCCCCGGGCGGGCATCGCCGGGCCGGACGCCTGCGCGCCACCGAGCGCCGCCACCGGTTCCGCCGCCGCCCCACCGGTGGCGGCCAGCACCACCTCCCGGGTCAACCCGGCCGGTGACCGCCCGGCGGCGGCGAGACCGTGCAGCCGGTCGCCGTCCCAGACGATGGCGAACAGGTCACCACCGATGTCGTTGGACGGCGGCTGCACCACGGTCAACGTGATCGCGGTCGCCAGTGCCGCGTCGACGGCGTTGCCGCCGCGCCGCAGCACGGCCAGGCCCGCCGCCGCCGCGAGCGGATGGCTGGTCGAGACGGCACCGTGCGGGGCGAACAGGGCACTGCGGGGGTACGCCATCAGCCCTGTCTACCGCACCGGAGCGGGCCCGCCCAGGTCGACGGGGAGCAGCCGGCCGTCCCGACGGCAGACGCGTACGCCCCCCGGCAGGGCGGTCGGGCCCTGTCCACGCCAGGCGGTGACCAGGGCGTCCAACGCGTCGACGTGCCGGTGGGACAGCGCACCCGGTGGTGCCCCCAGCTCCCGTGCCCAGGCGTGCAGCACCCGGCCGCGTACCGCCCCGGGGAGGCCGGCCAGCGCCGGCACGGACAGCCCGCCGCCGTCGCGTACCCCCGGGCTGCCGTCGGGCCGGGACTGCGGGGCGCCGAGGGCGTTGGCGGCCAGGTCGTCCAGCGCGGCGGTGTCGGCGGCGAGCATCCGGGCGGTACGCGCCAGGTTGTCCACGACCCCGTGGCCGAGCGCGGCGACCAGCGCCGGCAGCGCGTCGGCGCGGACCCGGGCCCGGGCGTACGACGGGTCGGTGTTGTGCGGATCCTGCCAGGGGGTCAGGCCGAGTGCCCCGCACGCGTCGCGGGTCTGCGCCCGGGTGACGTCGAGCAGAGGGCGCAGCAGCGGCACCCCGGCCAGGTCCCGCCGGGCGGGCATCCCGGCCAGCCCGCGCGGGCCGGCCCCCCGGGCGAGCGCCAGCAGCACCGTCTCGGCCTGGTCGTCGCGGGTGTGCCCGAGCAGGACGGCGACCGCACCGTGCCGCCGGGCCGCCGCCGTCAACGCCTGGTAGCGGGCCTGCCGGGCGGCCGCCTCGGGGCCACCGGGCCGCACGGCCACCGTCACCGGCACCGCCGCGACCGGATCCAAACCGACCCGCCCGCCCCACCCGGCGACGGCGGCGGCCCGCTCGGCCGACCCGGCCTGCAACCCGTGGTCGACGGTCACCAGACCGGCCGGCCGGCCGAGCCGGGACGCCACGAACGCGGTGGCGGCGGCGAGGGCCATCGAGTCCGCCCCACCCGAGCAGGCCACCAGCACCGGCCCGGCGGGCGGCAGCCCGGCCAGCGCCCGACGGACCGCGACCCGGACGGCGGCCACCGCCGGATCGGGCGACGGCCCGGAAGAGACACCGACGCCGCGCCGCCCGACCTCGGCCGGCTCGGCGGTACGGAGCCCGACCGGCAGGTCGGCTGGGCTGGGCCGGCCGGCCACCGGGTCAGCCGGCGGTCGGGGTGGCGCCGGCCGGGCCGTGCACCCGGGCCACCCAGGCGGCCGGGTCGCCCAGCTCGTCGAGCCGGGGCAGGGTCAGCGGCGAACCGAAGATCTTGTTGAAGCCGGGCATGCCGACCTGCTCGACCACGCCGTGCACGAACTTGCGGCCCTCGGCGTACTGGCGCATCTTGACGTCCACGCCGAGCAGCCGGCGGATCGCCTTCTCCAGCGGGTTGCCCGTCTCACGGCGGCGGTTGAAACCCGCCCGGATCCGCTCCACGCTGGGGATGACCTGCGGGCCGACGCCGTCCATCACGAACTCGGCGTGCCCCTCGAGCAGGGTCATCAGCGCGGTGAGCCGGTCCAGCACGGCCCGCTGTGCCGGGGTCTGCACGATGTCCAGCACGCTGGTACGGCTGTCCGGGTCGCGGACCGCGTCGGAGAGGGTGGAGACCCCCCGGCGCAGCCGCTCGACCAGGTGCTCGGTGCCCTGCGAGGCGTCCACGAACGCCTGCACCTCACCGAGGAAGTACGCCCGCATCCACGGCACGGCGGTGAACTGGGTGCGGTGGGTGACCTCGTGCAGGCACACCCAGAGCCGGAAGTCGCGCGGGTCGGCCCCGAGCTTGCGTTCCACCTCGACGATGTTCGGCGCGACCAGCAGCAGCTGCCCCGGGTCGGCCGAGAAGACCTCGTACTGGCCGAGCACCCGGCCGGAGAGGTACGCCAGCACGGTGCCGGCCTGCACCCCGGTGAGCCGGGAGCCGACCGCCTCGGTGAGCGCGCCGGGCGGCTTGTCGCCGGAGAGCCGGCTGACCAGGGGCGTGATCACCTCACGCAGGCCGGCGATGTTGGTGGCCGCCCAGTCGCGCCGGTCCACCACCCGCACCGGCGGATGGCTCACCTGCGGGCGCAGCCCCGTGTAGTCGGCGACGTGCCCGGCCGCCTCGTCGGTGAGCCGGCGCAGATCGCCGACCACCCCGGTCGCCTCCGCGTACGACACGCGGGGGCCCGACTTGCTCAGCGCCCCAGCGGTGGCGGCGGCCAGATCCCAGTCCACGAACTGCGCCATGCCACCCACCGTACCCGCGCCGCGACACCCCGGCCGGTTGCCCGCGTCCGGGCCACCGGCGGCGGGGCCGACGCGTCCCACCGGCCCGGGCGGTCCGCGCCCACCGGGGCAGGTCGGGTGCCGCCGCTCAGCGGCAGCCGCAGCCGGCCAGCGCGCCGGCGATCCGGTCCAGTGCCGCCCGGGTGACCTCCGGGTCGCCGGCCGGGGCCCGGTCGGTGAGCACCGCGAACGTGAGCAGCCGGCCGTCGCGGGTGGTGACCAGGCCGGCGATGGCGTGCACCCCGGTCAGGGTGCCGGTCTTGGCCCGGACCACGCCGGCTCCGGCGGCGGTCTCCGTCGACTCGTAGCGGGTGCCGAGGGTGCCCGACCAGGCGGCCACCGGGAGACCGCCGAAGATCGCGGTCAACTCCGGGTGGGTGCCGTTGCCGGCCACCGCGATCAGGTCGGTGAGCAGCGACGGGCTGATCCGGTTGCTGCGGGACAGCCCGCTGCCGTCGGCGAGGCTGATCTCGTCGGCCGGCAGTCCCAGCTCGCCGATCACCTCGTCCATCGCCGCCGCGCCACCGGCGAAGGACGCCTGCTGGTTGCGGGCCAGGGCGACCTGGCGGGCCAGGGCCTCGGCGATCACGTTGTCACTGTCGGTGATCATGATGTCGACCAGCCGGACCATCGGCAACGACTCGACCTTGCCCAGTTCGGTGCCGGGCGCGGGTGTGCCGGCCGCCGTCGCGCCACCGGCCGCCGGGGCGGTGCCCCGGACCACCCCGCCCTGGGGCAGGCCGAGCAGCCGGGCGAAGGAACGGCCGGCGGCCAGGTCGGGCTCGGCGTACCGGGTGGCCGCACCGTGGCTGTCGGCGAAGTTCTTCCGCGCCCCCACCGGGTCCCGGCGCGCGCCGTCGGTCATCAGCGCGGTGATCGACGCGCCGAATCCGCCGGTCGGGATGTCCGCATCCCAGCCGGGACCGTGGACCGGGCCGGGGAAGAGCGTGGAGTCGACCACCACCCGGGTCGGGGCGGTGCCGCCGAGGGCCTGCTTGACCTGCGCGGCGAGCGCGTCGAGGCGGGCCGCGCCGGGGTAGAAGCCGTTTTTGTCCACGGCCAGCGTCGGGTCGCCGCCGCCGACCAGCACCACCTCGCCCGGGCTCGCCCCGGCCACCGCCCGGGTGGCGATCCGGTGCCCGGGGCCCCGCGCCTTCAGCACGGTCACCCCGGTGGCGAGCTTGGTGACCGAGGCGGGCACGGTGGCGTCGTCGCCGCCCTTGGCGTACAGCGATTCGCCGGTGACGACGTCGGCCACCGACACGTTGACCCGACTGCCCAGGGCGGCGGCGGTGGTCAGTGGTTCCACCGCGGCGCGTACCCCGGCCGGGGTCGGCTCCGGTGCGGTGCCGTCGGGGCCGGCGAGCACCGGGGACGGGTCGGGCTCGGGCGGTCGCGCGGTGGGCGACGGGGTGCTGTCCGCCCCGCCCAGCCAGCCGGCGACCGGGCCCGGCCGGAGCACCGCCGCCGCTCCGGCGAGACCCACCAGCAGCACGACGACCAGCAGCGCCGGCACCCACCGCCGACGCCGACGAGGTGGACCGGCGGGCGGTGGCGGGCCACCGTCCGGCGGCGCGGAGCCGGGACGGGCCGACGGCTCCGGACGGGCCGGCGGCGACGCCACGACCGGGTGGGTGGCGACCGGGGCCGAGCCCCGGTGCGGAGGGACCGCCGCGGAGCCGGACGCCGGAGCGGCCGGCGCGGCAGTCGCCGGGGCGGCACCGGACGGGGGGAACGGGGGCGACACCGGGGCGGACCCGACGGCCGGTCGGCCCTCGGTCGCGGACGGTGGACGCCAGGCCGGCGGTGGCGGATGCTCCTCGGACCGGCCGGTGACCGGCGGTTCGGGCGTCGACTCGGGGCGACGGGGGACGTTCGCGTCGGGCACCGAGACCCGACCGGTGGCACCGCCGGTCACGGACCGGCCCGATCCCCGGCCGTCAACCCCCTCCGGGCGGTAGTGTGAATCTTCCCTCCCCACGACCCCCTCCTCCCGCCGCCGAACTCGCCTGGGTGACACTACTTCGGTCCGAAGACTATGCGGCGTCCGGAGCCGACGGGTGGCCATTCATCCGTACCGGGCGTCAGTGGTTCCGTTCAGCCAGCGTGGGCAGACGAGGGAGCGTGGGAGATGGATTTCGACGTCACGGTTGAGATCCCGAAGGGTCACCGCAACAAGTACGAGGTGGACCACGCGACGGGCCGGATCCGGCTGGACCGCACCCTGTTCACGTCGACCCAGTACCCGGCCGACTACGGCTTCATCGAGGGCACCCTCGGCGAGGACGGCGACCCGCTGGACGCGCTGGTGCTGGTCCCCGAGCCGACCTTCCCGGGCTGCCTGATCCGCTGCCGCACCATCGGCATGTTCCGGATGACCGACGAGAAGGGCGGCGACGACAAGGTCCTCTGCGTCCCCTACGAGGACCCGCGTCAGGAGCACCTGCGCGACATCCACCACCTGGGCGAGTTCGACCGGCTGGAGATCCAGCACTTCTTCGAGGTCTACAAGGACCTCGAACCGGGCAAGTCGGTCGAGGGCGCGACCTGGGTCGGCCGGGTCGAGGCCGAGGCCGAGGTGCTGGCGTCCTACCAGCGGGCCCGCGACGCCGAGGCGCAGGGCGGCACCGCGCACTGACCGGCTTACCGCGAGCGGCCCGGACCGGACGGTCCGGGCCTTCGTCGTCGCCCGACCGTGCGCGGGTCCCGGTCGGCGGCGGTCAACCCAGCAGGCCCCGGGCCGCGTCGTAGAGGTCCAGCACCGCGCAGGCCACCGGCACCACCGCCACCACCAGCGCGGTGTCGGTCAGGTCGGCCACCCGACCGAGGTACGGCGAGACCGGCCGCCGGGCGTACGTCGTACCGGCGGCGACGGCGAGTAGGGCGACGACCAGCCCGCCCCCGCTCAACGCCAGCAGCCCGGGGACACCGGGCCGGCCGGCGAGCACCGCCCCGAGCACCGCGAACCCGGCCAGGCCGGCCGTGACCGGGGGTACCCGGTGCCGGACGGCCACGAACAGCCGGGACCGCAGCAGCAGCACCCCCGCGCCGACGGCCACCAGCACCCGCCCGGCGAGCCCACCGTCGGCGGCGAGCACCAGCGCGGCGGCCACCACCGCGACCGCGTGCCCGAGCAGCATCCCGGTCAGCATCTCCTCGCTGCGGGCCACCGCCGCATGCACCCGGGCCCGGTCCGGCAGGTCCCGTACGCCGTCCGGGCCACCCGTCGGGCCGGCCGGCAGGGTGATCGGTGGCAGCGGCACCTTGCCCAGCCGGATCGCCAGCAGCGGCAGCGCCCCCAGGACGAAGACCATGACGCAGAGCAGCACGGCGGCGGTGCCGGCCGGGTCGAGCAGCAGCCCGCCCAGACCGGCAAGCCCGCCCACCGCTCCCGCCGTCGCACCGGCCACGAAGACCCGCAGCCGGGTGGCGACGCCGAGCAGGCCCAGCACGGCGGTCAGGAGCAGCGCCACCGCACCGGCGAGCAGCTCGGGTGCGCCGAGCCAGGGCAGTGGCCGCAACACCCCCACCGGGTCGCCCGAGCTGACCGCGAGCGCGCCCGCCGCGGCGGCGTACGGCAGGGCGTAGCCGCCGAGGGTGGCCCCGGTGGGGCCGTCACCCCACGCCCGGGAGGCGGTGGTGCCGGCGAGGGTGAGCAGCAGCGCCACCACACCCGCGGCGGGCCAGGCGGCGGGCTGTCCCGGCCCGGCGGCCAGCACGGCGAGCAGCCCCACGGCGAGCGGGACGCCCGCACCGGCCAGCACGGCCGCCCGGGTCGTCGCCGCCGACCAGGCCGCCCCCCGGCGACGCGCGCCGTCGGCGATGGCCTCGACCACGTCGTCGTACTCCAGTTCGGGCCACTGGTCGTGGGCGGGCACCAGGTGCAGCACCTCGCCGTCGCGTACCCCCTGCGGCAGCAGCGGCTGCGCGGTCACCAGCACCGCCCCGTCGGTACGCCGCAGCACCCAGCCGCCGTGCCGCTCGCCGTCGTCGGCCAGCCCCTCCCCGGCGTGCCGGAGCACCTCGGGCAGCAGCTCGGCCAGGGGGACCTGCTCCGGCAGGGCCACGTCGACGCGTCGCCCCGGCGCGCTGATGGTGACCCTGGCCAGCCCGATGGTCATCGACTGGACTCCATATCGATAGGCGGTGGCGGCTGACGGACGACGCGCACTTTACCTACCATGAGCCAGGTTCGGGTTACCGAGCGCCACAGGGAGGTGGATTTGTCCACTGTCGTCATCAGGCGGCCACCGCGTCGGCCCGCCCCGGAGATCCCCGTCGGCGAGCTGCCCGTGGAGGGTCCGCCGGAGATCCCGGTGGTCACCGGCGGGCGCTGGCAGCAGGCGCTGATGGTGCTGCCGATGCTGGGCGGCACGGTGGCGATGGCGATGATGTTCGGTCGCGGTGGCGGTGCCTACTCGTACGTGGTGGGCGGGATGTTCGGGCTCTCCTCGGTGGCGATGCTGATGACCTCCTGGGGCAGCGCCTCGGGCAGCCCGCGGAAGTCGGAGATGATGGCCGCCCGCCGGGAGTACCTGCGGCACCTGACCACCCTGCGACGGCGGGTCCGGCAGACCGCCCGGCAGCAGCGGGCCGGGCTGTACTACCGGCATCCCGACCCGGAGCGGCTCTGGTCGACGGTGGACAGTCACCGGGTCTGGGAACGCCGCCCCGGCGACCCGGACTTCGGCGTGGTGCGGGTCGCCGTCGGTCCGCAGACGCTGGCCACCCCGCTGGTGCCGCCGGTCACCCGACCGCTGGAGGAGCTGGAGCCGATGACCGCGGGGGCGCTGCGGCGCTTCCTCGACGCGTACTCGGTGGTGCCGGACCTGCCGGTGGCGCTGTCGCTGCGCAGCTTCGCCCGGGTCTTCGTCCGGGGCGGGCAGCCGGGCGGCACGGTCGGGCCGGGCGGGGGTGCGGCGGAGAGCGGCACCGGGTCGCCCCACGCGCAGGCGCTGGCCCGCGCGATGCTCGTCCAGCTCGCCGTCTTCCACGCCCCCGACGAGCTGCTCGTCGCCGTCTGCGCCGGCCCGGAACGGCGTCGGCACTGGGAGTGGGTGAAGTGGCTGCCGCACGCCCACCACCCGAGCAGGGTCGACGCGCTGGGCCCCGTCCGGCTGGTCACCAGCTCCGCCGTCGACCTGGAACGGCTCCTCGGCGACGTGCTGGCCAGCCGGTCCCGGTTCAGCCCGGCCGGGCCGGCCACCGACGGCCCGCACGTGGTGGTGCTCCTCGACGGCGGTGACCTGACCGACGCCACCGAACTGACCGGCGACGGCGGCATCGACGCGGTGACCGTGCTCGACCTGGACACCCCGCCGCCGCGCCTGCTGGACCGGTTCGCCCTGCTGCTGGAGGTACGCGCCGGACGGCTGCACTCCTGGTCGGCCGAGGGGCACGCCGAGGTGGGCACCGCCGACCGGCTGGACGTGGTCGACGCGGAGGCGGTCGCCCGGCGGCTCGCCCCGTTGCGGCTCGCCGCCGTCGCCCGGGGCACCGAGGCCGCCCCCGGGGCCGAACCCGGCCTCCCCGAGCTGCTCGGGCTGGGCGACCCGGAGGGGTTCACCGCCGACCAGGGCTGGCTGCCCCGCTCGCCCCGGGACCGGCTGCGGGTGCCGATCGGGGTCGGCCCGGACGGCGGCGCGGTCGAGCTGGACCTCAAGGAGTCGGCGCAGGACGGGATGGGCCCGCACGGGCTGCTGATCGGGGCGACCGGTTCCGGCAAGTCGGAGCTGCTGCGCACCCTGGTCCTGGCGTTGGCCGCCACGCACAGCTCGGAGCAGCTCAACTTCGTCCTGGTCGACTTCAAGGGCGGGGCCACCTTCGCCTCCTTCGACCGGCTGCCGCACACCGCCGCCGTGATCACCAACCTGGTCGACGCGCTGCCGCTGGTCGACCGGATGGTGGACGCCATCAACGGTGAGCTGATGCGCCGCCAGGAGCTGCTGCGCCGGGCCGGCAACTTCGCCAGCCTGCGTGACTACGAGCGGGCCCGGGCGGCCGGCGCGCC
>NZ_JBMDWU010000311.1:0-9080 GCF_048594385.1 Micromonospora sp.
GGCGGCCATCACCGTCCGCCACTTCGGCCACTCCGAGTTCCCCACCCGGATCGCCACCGGACTACCCAACGTCAACCCGTGCCGCAGGCCACCGACGACCTCGACCTCATCCTGCTCGAACGCCATCCGCGCACCCCGGCCATAACCCAACCGACGACGCGCCAACTCGCCCGCGATGTCACCGGAAGTCACCGCCACCCCGGCCGGCACCCCCTCCAACAACGCCACCAGAGCCGGACCATGCGATTCACCTGCAGTCAGCCAACGCAACACCGCCGTCACCCCCGCACGCCGGGCAGGGCGTGCGCCACCCCGGCAGCGGCCGGGGCCGGGGCGTCGGCGGCGGGGTTTCCGCCCTCGGCCAGGTGGCGGGCGTGGGCGGCGGCGAGGTGGCCCCCGGTCCGGGCGGTGCTGATCAGCACCGCCATGTTGGCCCGGGAGGACCGGCCGTGGGTGGCCGCGTCGACGGCGCGCATCAGGTACTTGGTGATGGCGTTGCCGCGTACGCCGTCCCGTCGGGCGGCCGCCATCGCCTCCTCGATGGCCCGGTCGACCTCGGCGTCGTCGACGGCCTCCGCGGCGTCGACCGGGGTGGTGATCAGGAAGGAGCTGTGGTTGCCCAGGGCCCAGTGGTTCTCCACCGCGCGGGCGATCACCGTCGCGTCGTCGACCCGGCAGGGGCTGGGGATGCCGCTGGAGACGCAGTAGAAGGCCGGGAAGTCGGCGGAGCGGTAGGAGACCACCGGCACCGAGTGGGTCTCCAGGTATTCCATGGTCAGCCCGAGGTCGAGGATCTTCTTGGCCCCGGCGCACACCACTGCCACCCGGGAACGGGTGAACTGGATGAGGTCCGAGGAGATGTCCATGCTCGTCTCGGCGCCCCGGTGCACCCCGCCGATGCCGGCGGAGGCGAAGAACGCGATGCCGGCCAGGTCGGCCGCGATCAGCGAACTCGCCACGGTCAGCGCGCCCATGCCACCCTGGGCGAGCGCCACCGGCAGGTCCCGGGCGCTGACCTTGGGGATGCCCGGCGTGGAGGCGAACCGTTCGATGTCCGCCGCCGTCATGCCGACCCGGATCACCCCGTCGTCGACGGCGACCGTCGCCGGCACCGCACCGCCCTCCCGGACGGCGTCCTCCACCCGGTGCGCGGTGGCGGCGTTGTCCGGGTACCGCAGGCCGTGGGTGATCACGTTGGACTCCAACGCCACCACGGCCCGTCCCTCGGCGAGGGCGTCGGCGACCTCCTCACTCAACCGCACCTCGACGGTGGAGTGGACCTTGCGTGTCATGCTGGCTCCTCGGTCGGTCCGGTCCGGTGCCCCGGGACCGGTGTCGGGCAGGGTGGGGTGCGGGCTAGGGCGGGTCGGGCTCGGTGCGGGCCGGGGATCGGCTCACTCCTCCAGGACCGCCTCCAGCGCGACGGACACCGCGTCCTCGTCGCAGCCGAAGGCCCGGGTCATGGCCCGGGTGACGGCGGTCACCAGCCGGTTGTGCTGCTCGTCGGTGAGCGCGATCGGCAGGTGGGAGATGCTCACGTGCGGGCGGACCGGGCGACGGCGGGAGCGGGCGGGCAGTGCCGCCACCACCTGGTGGACCCCCGGTTCGCGCAGCACCCCGTAGTGGTCGGCGGCCAGGTCGACGACGACGGGGGAGAGGTTGCGGCGGGCGGCGGCGGTGTCGAGGAAGGACTCCTGGTCACCCCGGGTACGCAGCACCGTCACCGGGGCCCGCACCGGCCGTCGGGCGAGTTCGGCCTCGGTGTGCCGCAGCCCGTACGTGCGGGCCACGACCCGGGTGATCCGGCGGACCAGCGGCAGGTCCAGGGCGGGGAAGTGCCGCTGGACGAACCCGGTGAAGGTCTCCTCGTCCGTGACGGTGGCCAGGCACTCGTCGATCACCGGACCGGTGACCGTGCCGGCGAACACGGAGCACAGCACCGCCAGGTACGTCGGGTTGGCGAAGCTCGCCGGGCCGTCCGTGGCCGGGCCCTGCGGCACCCGGACCCGGGGTGACCCGGGGGCGATCAGGACGAGTTGGTCCACCTGCTCGCCGGCCTGCTCCAACTGGTACGCGGCCTCCACCGCCACCCGGGTGCCGAACGAGTAACCCCACAGCGTGTACGGGCCCCGGGGTTGCCGTTCCCGGATCGCCCGGATGTCCTCGGCCGCCATCCGGGAGATCGTCCGGTAGGGCTCCTCACCCGGGTTCACGCCGTACGCCTGCACGCCGTGGAAGGGACGCCCGGCGGTGCCGGCCAGCAGCCGCAGGTTCATCGGGTAGCCGCCGAGGCCCGGCCAGCAGTAGACGGAACGCCCCTCCCGGCCCCGCGCCAACGGCACCAGTCGGGACCTGCTCACCTGGTCCCGTTGCGCGACCCGTCGGGCGAGCTGGGCGACCGTCGGGTTGTCGAAGATGACCTGCATCGGCAGCGCCGCGCCGAACACCCGGTTGAGCCGGTTGATCAGGGCGACGGCGATCAGCGAGTTGCCGCCGCAGGCGAAGAAGTCGTCGTGGACGGAGACGTCGTCCTGGCGGACCGCCTCGGCCCACAGGCGGGCGATGCGGCGTTCCAGGTCGGTGCGGGGCGCGACGAACGGCCGTTGCGGGCCGGTGTCGTCGGCGACCCGGGCGGCGAGCGCCGTGAGGTCGGTCTTGCCGTTGGCGGTCAACGGCATCCGGTCGAGGATCACCACCTTGTTGGGCAGCATGTAGTCCGGCAGCCGACCGGCCAGGTCGTCGCGGATCAGCTCCGCCGGCCCCTTCATGTGGACGACGTCCTCCTTCATGCCCCGGCCGGCCACCTGGGCGGCGCTGACCCGCCCACCCACGGCGAAGTACGACGGACCGTCGGGCAGCCCGTGCCGGCGCAGGATGCCCCGGATGCGGTGGGCCGACGGCAGGTCGTGGCCGGTGTCGGAGCTGTAGCCGGAGGACATGAAGCCGAAGCCGACGTCGTTCATGGACAGTCGTTGCAGGACGCGTCCCAGGTCGACGTAGCGCCGCCACCGGGTCGACGTCGTGCTGATCATGCTGATGCCGATCGCGGCCCGGTCGTACACCTGCTGGTTGATGGCGATGACGTGCTGGCGCTGCACGAGGGCGTCGTCGAGGCGGACCAGCTCGCCGTCGTGGTACCGGTACTGCCCGGCGGGCAGGTCGACGCCCCGGTCCGGGTGGACCTGGACGTACAGGTCGATCTCGTCGCGGGGCGGCGGGGCGTACGGCGTCACCGCGAAGCTGCCCAGGTAGAGGTCCTCGGCGGCGCAGTCGAGGTGCCGGATGGTCTGCGGCGCGTGATCGGTGGCGGTGATGCCCAGCCCGTACCCGGGCAGGACCTGTTCCAGCAGGCCGACCAGGTGGCCGGTCTCGATCTCCAGGACCTCGCGGATGTTGTCCTGGTAGACCGGTTCGATGGCCCGGCGTCGCCCGACGAGGTGCAGCCGGACGGTCGGCTCGGGTCGGGGTGGGGCCGGGCTGATCAGGACCAGCTCGTGGGTCAGCGGGTGGTGGTAGTAGTAGCCGGACGGCTGCCCCCACAGCTGGTGCAGCTCCAGGTAGACCTGGGTGGCGTTGAGCGCCCCGGGTGAGGCGTAGCCGTACTTGGGCAGCAGCCGTTCGTCGCTGACGAACTGCCCGAGGTAGCGGACGATCTCCCCGAAGGTGGCCAGGTCGAGCTGCCCGAGCGGGCGCGGTGCCACCGGGTCGGGCCGGGCCGGGCGCAGCAGCGCCAGCAGGTCGGCGTGGGTGACCGGCGGGCCCTCGTAGAACCGGTACGTCTTGCGGGCGAACACCCGCCGCACCTGCTCCGCGGTGGGTTCGGCCCCCGGCAGCGCGAGCACCGGCCGCCCGGTGAGCTCCTGCGGGGTACGCACCCCGACGTGCGACAACTGCGCCCGGACCTGGAGCCGGCTCTCCTTCGACCGGTGGTGGGCACCGTGGTGGCCCTGGTCCATCAGCGCGGCCTCGCGCGGGTTGAGTTCGACGACGGCGAGCAGGTGCGGGTGCCCGGTACGCGGATCGTCGCGGACCAGCACCCCCGCGTGCCGGACCCACTGGTGGGCCTCCACGGCGAGGCGCACCTCGTCGAGTTCGACCCGGAACCCGCGCAGCTTCACCTGGTTGTCGACCCGGCCGACGAACCGTACGGTGCCGTCGTCCTGCCAGGCGGCCAGGTCGCCGGTGCGGTAGAGCCGTTCCCCGGTGACCGGGTCGGGCACGAACCGTTGCGCGGTCAACGCCGGCCGGTGCAGGTAGCCCCGGGCGAGCTGGATGCCGCCGATGAGCAGTTCCCCGACGGCGTCCCCGGTGACCGGGGCGTCGTCGGCGTCGACGATGACGTAACGCAGGCCGGTGACGGGCCGGCCGATCGACACGGACTGCCCGGTGGGGTCGAGCCCGGCCGGGTCGACGGTGAACGCCGAGGAGTTGATCGTGCACTCGGTGGGGCCGTAGAGGTTGACCAGCGTGGCCGGGTGCGCCTTGAGCACGTCGGCGGCCAGCGTGGTGGACAGCGCCTCGCCGCCGGTGAAGACCTGCCGCAGGCTGGTGCAGGTGCCCAGGCGCTCGGTGTCGACGAGTGCCCGCAGCAGGGTCGGTACGCACTGCAGGGCGGTCACGCCGTGCCGGCGGATGCTCGCGATGATGGCCTCGGGGTCGCGGTGCAGGCCGGGGGTGCCGGCGACGACCGTGCCGCCGCAGGCCGGGGCGAGGATCTCCCACTGCGCGGCGTCGAAGCTCATCGGGGTCTTCTGCAGGACGACGGCCTCGTCGAGCCGGTAGGTGTCCCGCAGCCAGCGCAGTTGGCTGACGATGCTGCGGTGCTCGATCATCACCCCCTTGGGTCGCCCGGTGCTGCCGGAGGTGTAGATGACGTAGGCCAGGTCGCGGGGGCGTGGCCGGTGGTCGGGCACGTCGGGCGGGGACGTGTCGTGCCAGGCGCTCAGCGGCACGACGGCGGTGTCGGGCGGGACCAGGTCGGTCAGCCGTTCGACGAGGTCGTCCTGGGCGACGACGAGGCGGATCCGGGCGTCGGCGGCCATGTAGCGCAGCCGCTCGTCGGGGTAGTCGGGGGCCAGCGGCAGGTAGGCCGCCGAGGCGTACAGGATGCCCCAGGCCCCGACGACGAGCCCGGCGGACGGCTCGGCGAACAGGCCGACCCGGTCGTCGGGGCCGGCACCGCGTTCGCGGAGCTGGGCGGCGAGGGCACGGGCCCGGCGGGCCAGTTCCCGGCGGGTGACGCCGTCCGGCCCGTGCCGGACGGCGACCGCTTCGGGGTCCGCCCGGACCTGCTCGTCGAGCAGGTCCGGCAGGGTGGCGGCGGATGGGTGGTGGGCGTCGGCGCCCGGGTCGTGGGTGTCGGTGGTGGCGGGCGTGGTGCGCATGCTTCCCCCTGTGGTGGGTGACGCCTCACCGGCTGGTCAGCGCGGGTGACGCCACCGGCTCCGCGGCGGGTGGCGGTGCCGGCGGGGACGACCTGCGTTGGGCGAGGGCGACTGCGGCGACGATGACCAGGCCGCCGACGAGCTGGGTCAGGCTGAGCCGTTGGTCGAGGAAGGCGAAGCCCAGCAGGCTGGCGACGATCGGGCTGACCAGGCTGAGGAACGACGCGGCCAGGGCGGGTAGCCGTTCCAGGCCGCGGAACCAGACGGCGTAGCCGAACAGCGAGCCGACGATCCCCAGGTAGGCCAGTCCGGCCAGGTTGGGGCCGGTGAGGTGGTCGGGCAGCCCCTCCATCAGCAGGGTGGTGGGGAGCAGGACGAGCCCGCCGGCGGTGAGCTGCCAGCCGGTGAACTGCAACACCCCCACCCCGGGCGGTCGGGCCCAGCGTTTGGTCAGCACGATCCCGCTGGCCATGCTGGCCGCGCCGGCCAGCGCCGCGACGACGCCGAGCGGGTCGAGCGCGGCGGTCGGGCGCAGCACCAGCAGCGCGACCCCGGTCGCCCCGAGCAGGCACGCCACGACGTGCAGCGGCCGGATCCGGTCGCGCAGCAGCAGCGCGGCGAGGATCAGCACCAGCATCGGCTGGAACGACATGATCAGCGCCGCGACGCCGCCGGGCAGCCGGTAGGCGGCGATGAAGAGCAGCACGAAGAACAGGCCGATGTTGAGGGTGCCGAGCACCAGCGCCCGCCAGATCCAGGTGCCGCGCGGCACCACCCGTCCGAGCGCCATCAGGGCGAGCCCGGCGGGCAGGGCGCGGGCCAGGGCGGCCAGGTAGGGCCGGCCCGGGGGCAGCAGTTCGGTGGTGACCAGGTACGTGCTGCCCCAGATCGCCGGGGCCAGCGCGGTGAGCCCGACGTCGCCGATTCCGCCGCGCCTCATCGGGGCTGGTCCGTGCCGAAGTAGCGGTCACCGAAGTCGCCGATGCCGGGCACCATGTAGGCGTCGGCGTTGAGGCGCTCCTCGATGGCGGAGGTGACGATCCGGACCCGGGGGTACCGGGCGTGGACCGCGCTGATGCCCTCCGGGGAGGAGAGCAGGGTGACGAAGACGATGTCCTCCTCGAACACCCCGTACTCGCGCAGCAGCCCGAGGGCGGCCAGCGCGGTGCCGCCGGTGGCGAGCATCGGGTCCAGCAGCAGCACCTGGGACGTGGCGATGTCCGGTGGCAGGGCCGCGTAGTGGAAGTGCGGCAGCTTCGTCGTCTTGTCCCGCTGGATCAGGATCTTGCCGATCCGGGTCTGCGGCAGCATGGCCCGCAGTTCGCCCTCCATGCTCTCGCCCGCGCGGGCGATGGACACCCCGCAGACCGGCGCGGCCGGGCGCAGCCCGTGGTAGGTCTGCCCGACCGGGGTGCGCACCGGCGTGGGGACGACCGGGAGCAGGTCCAGGGCGGTGTCGAGGAGCTGCCGGAAGATCTGGGCGGAGGTCTGCACGAAGTCGGCCCGGGAGGCGTCGCGGTCCCGGATGACCGTGTGCAGCGCACGCAGCCGGTTGGTCTGCGGCAGCAGGTGCAGCCGGTCGGCCACGGCGGGGCCGGTCACGGTGCGGGCGGTCACGGTGGGGTCGATGGCGGTGTCGGTCATGGTTCTCAGTCCTGTCCGGCGAGGTCGGCGAACGCCTGGCGGGCGGCGGTGACGAACCGGCGCACCTTGGCCCGGTCCTTGCGACGGTCGGGGCCCTCCAGGCCGGTGTGCGCGTCGACGGCGGCGGGGCGTACCGCCGCGATGGCCGCCGCCACGTTGTCGGGGTTCAGGCCACCGGCGAGCATCAGCGGCCGGGGCGCGATCCGGACCAGCTCGGCGCTGACCGACCAGTCGTGGGTCAGACCGGTCGCGCCCTTGGCCCCGGTGGCGGGGTTGAAGCTGTCGGTGATGTACATGTCGACCCACTCGGCGCTCTCGTCGACGATCTTGGTCAGCTCGTCGATGTTGTCCTCCTTGACCACCAGGCTCTTGAGGACGTAGAGGTCGGGGTCGATCCGGCGCAGCTTCTCCAGCTGGGCGGGCTCGACGTCGCCGTGCAGCTGCACGGCGGTGACACCGAGTTCGGCGCAGAACTGCCGGATCTCGTCGGCCTCGGTCAGGTAGGTGATCAGGACGCCCCGGTGCCGGGGCTGGATCGCCGCGACGATGGCCGCGGCGTCGGCCTCGGACAGGTCCTCGTTCTTCGCCGGCAGCCGCAGGGCGAACCCCAGCCAGTCGGCGCCCTCCGCGCAGATCAGGTCGGCCTCGTCCTGGTCGATGACCCCGGCCACCTGGATCAGTCCCTGCATCTGCTGCTCCCTCTCTGTGCGAAAAACCGCTCGGATCTCCACCGACGGAAATCCCACGTGTGCGTCGACCAATCCGTGGCGGCCGGGGATCCGGGACGGGCCCGGCCGCGTGGTCAACTCGACGGGAGAAACGTACGAAACAAACGGCACCGGGGGACAGGCCCATGTCCGGCCCCGCGTCGGTGCCACTTCCACCGATGGCCCCGCCCGACGACGAAGCGGCCCCACCTGCGCACGGTGGAGCCGAAAAGGATTCGCCATGTCATTGTTTGAATTCTCGCGAACAATTCATGAATGGCGCAGCCCCGCTGAGCGCGAAACGGCCGCCGATGACGGGACACGCCGTCACGACGATGCCACGGAATTGCCCGGACCCCTTGCTATCACTGTGCCGAGGAGGTCCACCAGTGACAACGAGTTCCACACCCGCCGCGGTTTCCGTCTCCGCGGCCGACCCGCACCCGCGCCGGCGCATCGACCTGTGCGGTACCCATCTGTCGTACGTCGACGTGGGGGCCGGCGACCCGATCGTGTTCCTGCACGGCAACCCCACGTCCTCGTACCTGTGGCGCAACGTCATCCCGGCGGTCCGCGACCTGGGCCGTTGCCTCGCGCCCGACCTGGTCGGGATGGGCGACTCCGGTCCGGCGTCCGACGGCGGCTACCGCTTCACCGACCAGGTGCGCCACCTCGACGCCTGGTTCGACGCCGTGGTGGGCGACCAGCCGGTCACGCTGGTGCTGCACGACTGGGGTTCGGCGCTGGGGTTCCACTGGGCGGCCCGTCACCCCGACCGGGTCCGGGCCGTCGCCTACATGGAGGCGATCGTCCAACCCCGCCGGTGGAGCGACTTCGAGGCCGGCCGCGACCAGCTCTTCCGCGCCATGCGCTCACCCGAGGGGGAACGCCTGGTGCTCGAGGAGAACTTCTTCGTCGAGGTGGTGCTGCCCCGCAGCGTGGTGCGCCCGCTGTCGGAGGCGGAGCTGGACCGCTACCGCCGGCCGTTCGGTGACCCCGACTCCCGGCGGCCCACCCTCGCCTTCCCCCGGGAGCTGCCCATCGAGGGCGAACCGGCGGACGTGACCGCCGTCGTCGAGGAGTACGGCCGCTGGCTGGCCGCCTCCCCGGTGCCGAAGCTGCTGGTGGTCGCCGAGCCGGGGGCGTTGCTGACCGGTCGGGCCCTGGCGTTCGCCCGGACCTTCCCGAACCAGCGCGAGGTCACCGTCACCGGCAGCCACTACGTGCAGGAGGACTCGCCGGACGAGATCGGCGCCGCCCTGCGGGACTTCGTCACCGCCCGCTGAGCACGGCCGCGGGGGGGGGGGGTGCCCCCCCCCCCCCCCGGGGGGCGGTAGGCCCGCCC
>NZ_JBMDWU010000312.1:0-31341 GCF_048594385.1 Micromonospora sp.
ACCCATACCGCCAAGCGACGACTCTGCCGGTACTTCCAGTACCGGGACGACGCTACCTACCTGGATCTCTGTCAGCCGCAACTCAAAGCCGGTTGCGAAACCTCGCGGAACACGCTGCCTGCGGGCGTGCCTGTTCTTGTAAATCGCCTTTGCGACATCTACCACGAGCCGCTCATAGCGCGCGAACTCGGACAGCATTTCTACCGGCAGGCCATGTTGCTCATATCGCCCGCCCCTGAGGTGCCATCGCCCGAAAGGTCGCCCACCCGTAGACATGACACCAGCCTAGCTTGCCACGCCCAGCGGGGCACGCATCATACTCTCCTGTGCCGATCAGTGAGCGTGGCCGTGTGCTGCCCCGGCGTGGACCTCGGACGCACGTACTACACAGAGCTTGAAGCAAGGAAGCAGCGTCGATGTCTGCCGACCCTGATCGTGAAGTGACGTCCGACACCTGCACTACGCGGACCGCCACCAGTTGGCGGTGGCCAACATCCTGAGACCGCATCCCCCGACGGGGGTCAGGCGGCTAGGTCTTCGCCCGGCTCCCGCACAAGCAGTTTGCCCGGTAGATGTCGCGTACAGGCTTGGTGAATTCGGGGCGGATACTGGCGGGGTGGTGGAGAAGCAGGCGACGGAGTTGACCCGGTGGACCATCCACGGCGAGCGGGTGGTGGACGACACCAGGCGGGCGCGGTTGAGCGTCGCCGATGTGGAGTTGCCCGACGGGGTGCGCTTCGAGCAGTACGTGATCCGGGCTCCCCGGTCGGCCATGGTCGCCGTATTCGATGATCAGGAACGTCTGCTGTTGATGCGGCGGCACCGGTTCGTGTTCGACCGGTGGGTGTGGGAGCTGCCCGGCGGTTACGTCGATGACGAGGAACAGCCGGCGCAGTGCGCCGTGCGGGAGGTCGAGGAGGAAACCGGCTGGCGGCCCCAGGCCGTGGAGCCGTTGCTGTCCTTCCAACCGTGGGTCGGCACCGCCGACGCCGAGAACCTTCTCTTCCTGGCCCGGCACGCCGAGCACATCGGCACACCCACAGACGTGAACGAGGCCGAGCAGGTCGCCTGGATTCCGCTCGAAGAGGCGTACGAGCTGGTGTCCCGGGGTGAGATCGTCGGTGCCGGCACGGTGATCGCGGTGCTGGAGCTGGTCGCGCGCAAAGCCAGGGGAGAGCTGTGACGGTCAGCGTCGAGGGCCGAGGGCGGCATCGATGCGACCGGTGAAGTGCCGGACGGCAGGTAGCCGCCGGTGCGGGGCGAGCTGCGCTTGCAGGTCGCGAACATAGCGAACGGCCCTGGCCGAGCGAAGCTGGTTAGTCAGGGTCAGGGCTTCCGCGCCGACGGCACATGCCCGGTCGGGTTCGCCCTGCTGGGCGTGGACGCTAGCGAGCAGGGCGAGGTTGAAGGCTCGGCCGCGCACATACCGGTTGTCCATCCGCAGCGATCGGGCGGCGAAGCGTTCGGCGTGGGTGTTGCGGCCGAGGGCGAGGAAGCAGTGGCCGAACTTGGCCGACAGGTACGCCTCGTCGAAGTAGCTGAGCCATTGCGGGTCGGCGCTGCGGTCGGCCCGGTCGAGGGCCTGTTCCGCCTGATGCAGGGCGGCAGCGCAGGCCCGTTCGTCGTTGGCCTTGGCCAGGGCGTGGGCTTCCATGACGTGAGCTTCGGCGGTCAGCACGGGGACCCCGGCGCGGCGGGCTGTTCGGCCGGCGGCGCGGGCGAGGTCGAGGCCGGTGGCGGTGTGGCCGAGGTAGGTGGACTGGTGGCTCATCGCGGCGAGGATCTCCGCGCCCAGGCCGTCGTCTCCGGCAGCGTGGGCGAAGTCTAGGGCGAGTGTCAGGTACCGCTGGGCGATGCCGTGCTCGGCCGTGTCGTACGCCTGCCAGCCGGCGAGTTGGGCCAGCTCGGCGGCGGCACCGAGCAGCCGTTGACCGGTCGCGTGGTCGTACCGGCCGTCGGTGAGCAGCGGCGTCACCTCCTGGTGGAGGTAGCGGGCGACGGTGTCGCGGGCGTGCCCGCCGCCGTACTGGTTGTCCAACTGGCGGTAGGTCGCCGTCATCGCCCGGATGGTGTCAATCTCGGGTTGACCGACCGCGCTGCGTCCGGGTTGGGTGACCGGGGCCGGGTCGGGGGCGGTGAACCAGCGCAGCGCCGGCAGGGTGTAGCCGGCGGAGCTGAAAGCCACCTGCCGGAGTACGTCTCGACGGTTCACGTCACCTCGCCAAAGCTCTGCGGCACTGCGTACGTCGTCTCGCCAGGTCCGCTGCATAGGCGGCGCGTCGGGAACGCGCCGACTGGGGGCGGCGGCCGGTGGTGCGGCCTGTCGGGGTGCAAGCCCCATCGTGGTACGCGCCTGGTCGGGCATCCGGCAGCCATCGGCGATCCGCTCCAGGACGTCGATCGAGGTGACCTTGCGACCGGCCATGATCCGGCTGACGTAGCCCTGTTCGAGCCCGACGGCAGCCCCGATCCGGCTCTGACTCGCCCCGGTGAGACTCGTGATCCACCGGAACAGCCCGCCGATGTCGCGGGCGGCCAGAACAGCCAGCACCTCGCCGTGCGACCACGCATCCTCCGGTATTCGCAGCGGATCGAGCAGCACGGCAGCTCCCAGCGTCGCGTTCCGACTACTCAAGGTGTTCAGGTCGACAGCCTAGGGCGACCATTCACGCTGGTCGAGCCGCCCCATGTCACCGTGACATGACCGCTGGCCATGGAACGGCCCACCGCCGGACGCGATGGTCGGCGCATGTCCTTCGATGTCGACAACCCGCCCGAAGAGCCGCCGGTCGACTGCCAGCACCGCCTGCTGTGGCGGCTGGCCCGCGCCCTCTGGGAGGCCCACCGACCCGACAGCACCGGCTTCTGCGTGGCCACCGGCTGCTGGCACACGAACCAACGTGATCCCTGCCGGCTGGCCCGGCTCGCCCAGGAGGGGATGCGCACGGCGTGCGGAGAAGCCGTCCGCGCCTCGCCGCCCTGGATCGCCGTCACCCGCGAGCGCCTGACCACCGGCGAGATCGACCCCATGGACGCCGTCGCCGAAGCCCTCTGGCACCGCCGCCACACCCCCAGGTCGGGGCGGTGACCGGTGGGAGCCCTCTACACCTCGGCAGCCTTCCGCGAGTACGCCAGAGCCCGGGTGGCCTACGCGGACATCCTGCTGACCAAGCACGCCGAGTCGACCCTCGGTCTCTGCCGGTGCGGCCGACTCCACCCCTGCGACGAACACCGCCACTGGCTGGAGATGCGCACCCACTTCCGACAGTTCCTCGTTGACGAGCAGTACAGCAGCGAAGTACAGCAACCGAGCCGACCACACCCGACCCAGCGCGCCCCCAGCAGGCCGGATGACCTCGGATGACACCCGATCCGACCGCCCTACCGCCAGGTCTGTCTGCTGTGGTCTTGCCGTTGGGGACGGGCAGGCGCTCGGCCTTGTGTTGATCGATGAGATCGTGGGCTGGCGGGCGGGTCTGGATGATCTGTTGGTGCGGTTCGCGCATCGTTTCGGGCGGGCTAAGCCGCGTCGGCAGCAAGCCCATCGAGCTCCACCTGGCACCAGCCTCAGGCCGGTGGGCGGATACTCGGCTCGATGCCCGCCCTCCGGCCACCGAGCTTGACTGTCTTGCTGTGACACACGCACAATGTGATGCATCGGGCAGTCAAGGAGGTCCAAGCGATGCCAACGATCCGAATCGATGATGAGGTCTACGAGCTGCTTCAGCGGAAAGCGCAGCCGTTCGTGGACACCCCGAACAGCGTGCTACGACGGGAGCTGGGGTTGACTGATGAACCGGTGCAGGCCAGGCCGGAGCGTCGTACCAACCCGCCCGGCGAACTTGCACCTCTACTAAAGGCGGGCCTGCTGACGGTAGGCGAGGATCTGGTGTGGAAGCGCCGCCAGGCGACGCACCGTGCTGTCGTGACAGCCGACGGTTGGCTCGAACTGGAGGACGGTCGGCCATTCGAGACTCCGTCAGGTGCTGCCCGAGCGCTGTCGGGGTATGAGGTTAATGGCTGGCGAAACTGGGGGCGAGCTCGCGATGGGGTGCGGCTGTCATCGCTCCGCGACCAACTCTGACAGGTTCGCAGCGGCCCGGCCGGCGCAGTCCATCAGGCGTAGGACTTGAGGCGATGGCGAGAAGGGCCTGGGTCGGATTGTGCGAAGCGCATGCCGGGCCCAGGCCCAACGCGCGAAAAGGCAGCAGCGAGGCAGCGAGAAGGCCGCAGAAGCCTTGATATGGGTCAGTTCCGAACACCGGGCGACGTTGCGCCGTGCCTGCACACCGGTGCGAGCTGCTAGCGATCGGCAGCGGCCAACAAGTTCGTTCCGCATCCCCCAAGCCGGGTCAGGCTGGCTTGCGTGCTGTTCTCTCCACTTCTTGTAGGACCAGTCCGAGGGTTTGTGAGCGGCGGTCTGCTGGCAGCGTCGCCCAGGCCCGTCGGGCGTACGCAAGTCCCCCGGCTCGGTCCCCGGACTTGGCCATCATGAGTGCTCGGTGCAGCTCGATGTGGGTGGCGAACCGGGTCAACGCCGACGGCCGGAGCCGGTCGGCGTCGGTCTGGGCCTCCTCGCCGGGGCCGACCATGCCGAGTCGGGCGTAGAGCATCGACCGGAAGGTGGCCATGCGCCAGGCGGGTACGGCGGCGTCGGAGATTTCACCGTCTGGAGAGGCGGTCTGGTCGAAGATCCGTCGTGCGTCCTCGTCGGCCGTGATGGCTCCGCCGATGTCGCCTCGTCCGGCGGCGACGTGTGCGCGGGCCATCAGCGCCTGGAGACGTCCGAGCGAGGGTCGGTCGGAAAGGGCGATGGCCTCGTCGGCGTACCGCTTGGCGACGGGTAGGGCCGCGCCTTCGTAGGACAGGGCGATGGCGGCCCGGCCGCGTACCCAGACCCGGACAGCGAGGTCGCCGGAGCGGTCGGCGGCGATCCGGGCAGTGTCGTACCAGCCGATCGCCTCGGTCGGGTCCTTGGTGGTCTTGCCGTAGGTGGTGAGTGCGCGGGCGGCGGTCGCCCACATCGTCGGGGAGTCGAGCTGCTGTTGCAGGACGACGAGGTCACTGGCAAGCCTGGTCTGAAGGCTGTCCGCGCCGATCTCCATGTAGTCGCGGCCGTACTGCTCGACCCGGTCGCGCCAGCGGTCTTCGCTGTCCCGTCGGCCGGCGAGGGCTGCGGTGAAGCCGGATCGGATCAGCTCGTTGGCGGCGATCGGGCCGATGGTGGCGGCTTGGAGAAGGTGCCTGCGTCTCACGTCCGGGTCTCCCAACGCCCGCGCGTAGGCGAGCACGATGTCCGGCGTCGCGGTCCGACGTCCCGACTCGACGTTGCTCAGGTGCGAAGCCGAGTAGCTGGTACGGGCCGCGATGGAGGCCAGCGTCACGCCTGCCTCAGTACGAGCCTGCCTCAGTTGTGCGCCGAGGTCATCCATCGGAGCCCCCGTGAAAGGTCCTGAAAGCATCGAGCCACTTCCGAGCGTAGTCGTGGGATCACAAGAGTAGACACCAGACGTGGTCAGCGCGGCCGGTGCGACGACCGGGCTTGGCCACGTCGCTAGCCGGGCGCGGCGGCGGCGATCCCCCCGAGAGCAGTGTCGCCGCGCCCCCTCTAACTGTGGAGGCGGGAATGAGCGGCGACGTTCCGGACCAGTCGAGGGGCGAACAGATCCAGCAGGCGGAACGGGAAGCGGCACGACAGCGGATCCTCGCGCAGGCCGAGGCGGACCGGATACCGGCGGAGGAGACGGATCGGGCAGTGCCGGATCGACGGTGGCGTCGTGGACAGCGTTGACCTGTTGCCGGTCGGTCGTCGGGTGGCGTACTGGCGGGGACGGCGGAAGCTCTCCCAGCAGGTGTTGGCCGATCGGCTGGGTAAGTCGAAGAGTTGGGTGGACAAGGTCGAGCGGGGTGTCCGGTCGCTGGACAAGGTGTCGACGCTCCAGGACATCGCCGCCGTCCTGCGGATCGAGCCGGGGGTGTTGCTCGGCCGCCACGTCGAGCCGTCCGGGGTGACCGAGCGCGCCGAGGGTGTGGAACGGATCCGCGCGGCCCTGACGACGTACGAGATCGCCTTGGCGCGCCCCAACGCCCGCCGACCGGTACTGACAGCCGAGAGGCTGACGCGGGAGACCGCGCACGTGTGGACGGCCTTCCAGCTTGCCCGCTACCCGCAGGTGATCGACCTGGTGCCGGAGCTGGTGGCCGACGCGCAGCGCACCCACGCCCACGATTCCCGTGCGGGACGGGTGCCGCTGGTGGAGGCGTACCGGGTGACGGCGTCGCTGCTGGTGAAGCTCGGTGCCTTCGATGTGGCGTGGTTGGCGGTCGACCGGGCGATGACCGCCGCCACCGGTGACGGGGTGTTGGTGGCGGCCACTGCGGTGCAGCTCGGTCAGGTGTTGCGCGGCTCGGGACGGGCGAGGGTGGCGAAGTCGGTGATGCTGACCGCCGCGTACCGGATCGCCCCACCTGTGATCGAGTACGGCCCTCCTGCCGAGCTGTCTCTGTGCGGGACCCTGCTGGTGCAGGCTGCCCTGGCCGCTGCCTGCACAGGGGACGACCGCGCCGCCGTCGAGCTGGTTGACGAGGCTGCGGAGATGGCAGCGCAGGTAGGAGACGGTCACGACCATCACCGGACCGGATTCGGGGCAACGGCGGTGGAGCTGGCCCGGATCACCGTGGCGGTGGAGTTGGGCGACGCGGAGGCGGCCGTGACCTGGCACGAGAAGGTGACCGTGCGGGATGGCTGGCGGTGGCTGCCCGCCGAACACCGCGCCGCGTACCTGATCGACGTTGCCCGCGCCTACCTCCAGGCCGACGACCCGGTCAGGGCCGGCCGGGTCCTGATGGAGGCCCACCGGACCGCACCAGCCGAGATTCGCCATCGACCAGCCGGCCGGGACATCCTCGCCCACGTCGCCCGCGACCCCGATGCCCCGGCAACGATCACCCGACTCGCCGACACGCTCGAAACGGGTTGAACGTGACCGGTCCTCACCTGTCCCTGGCACAGATCCGCAACCGGCTGATCCTCACCGCCCGTGCCGTCCTCCGCGATCACCAGCCCGGACCCGACGGCCGCTGTCCGATCTGCCGGACCGCAGCCTGCCCGGTGGCGACCGCCGCCCGCAACGTCCTGCGCTCAGCGGAAGAAGTACAGCAGCGGAGTACAGCAACCGAGCCGGCCGAACCCGACCCGGACGAGCCCCAGCAGGCCGGATGACCTCGGATGACACCCGTTCCGACCGGCCTGCCGCCAGTTCGGGACGAAGAGGTCGTCGGTTCGAATCCGGCCACCCCGACAGAGGTCAGAGGGCACATCCGATCCATGGATGTGCCCTCTGGTGCGTCTGCACAGCAGAGACGTACAAGCGGGTCCATGCGGCTGCGCGTGTGTCGCTGCGGTGGTGAGCCGGTTCAGGCGGTAACGGCGGCGCGGACGAAGGCGGCGACCTCGCGCGACGTGCTGGTCTGCGACCAGGCGAGGACCAGGGTGGCCGGGTCGGCGTCCAGGACGGGGCGGCTGATCAGGCCCGGGGGCAGGTACTCGCCCACCGATTCCGGGACGACCGCGATCAGGCGGCCGAGCTGGATCAGGTGCAGCAGCTGGTTGCTGTCGGCGACCGGGTGGCCGGTGACGCCGGGGCGGGCTTCGGGCCAGCGGGGCATCGGCTCGCCGTGCAGGTCGGCCATCGACACGGTGGCGCGTCCGGCGAGCCGGTGACCCTCGGGTAGCAGCACGACTTGACCCTCCGTGTGCAGGTCGTCGCTGTCCAGGCCGGTCAGGTCGTTCTGCGGCCGGTGCAGCAGGGCGAGGTCGGCGCGGCCGTCGCGGACCATGGCGGCGCGTTCGCCGACCCGGAAGGCGAGGTCGACCGGGACGGCGCCGGGAGATGCCGCGTAGCGGTCGAGGATGGTGCGCAGCAGCCCGGCGTCGCCGCCGGGTTTGAGAGCCAGGGTCAGGTGCGGGGTGGTCTCGGCGGCTTTTCGGGTACGCCGGATCGCCGCCTCGACCGCGTTGAGCGCGCCGCGGGCCTCGGTGAGCAGCACCTCGCCGGGCGGGGTGAGGTGGACCGCGCGGCTGGTGCGTTCCAGCAGCGTGACACCCATCCGGCGTTCGAGCAGGCGGATCGCTCGGGACAGGGGTGGCTGGGCGATGCCGAGGCGCTGTGCGGCGCGGCCGAAGTGCAGCTCCTCGGCGACCGCGACGAAGTAACGCAGTTCGCGCGTCTCGACGTCATCCATACCGCCAAGGTATCGCCACGGACCGCTTCGGTCCTGGTCCGCAGGCGCTGCCGGTGATGGGCTCGGGGCATGAGTGGAGCACGCATCGCGCTGGTGACCGGCGCGAACAAGGGGATCGGGCGGGCCGTCGCGGAAGGCCTCGCCGAGTTGGGGATCACGGTGCTGGTCGGTGCCCGGGACCCGGAGCGGGGAGCGGAGGCGGCGGCGAAGATCGAGGGCGCGTCGGCGATCCGGCTGGACGTGACCGATCCGGCCGGGGTCGCCGCTGCCGCCGAGGAGATCGGGGCCCGGTTCGGCCGGCTGGACATCCTGGTCAACAACGCGGGGATCGGCGGTGACCTGACGGCGCAGGCGCCGGGGGCAGCCCGGCTGGACGGCATCCGGGAGGTGTTCGAGACGAACCTGTTCGGGGTGGTGACGGTGACCGAGGCGATGCTGCCGCTGCTGCGCCGCTCGGCCGGGGCGCGGATCGTGAACGTGTCCAGTGGCACGTCGTCGATGGCGTGGATGACCGACGCGACCCACTATCTGAGCCGGATGCCGGCGTCGCTGGGTTATCCGGTGTCCAAGGCGGCGTTGAACATGCTGACCGTGCAGTATGCGAAGGCGCTCGCCGGGGACGGGATCCTGGTCAACGCGATCGCGCCGGGCGCGTGTGACACCGATTTCGCCAAGGGGCTGCCCTTTCAGCTGTCCCGGACGCCGGCCGAGGGCGCGGCGGTGGTGGTGCGGCTGGCCACGTCGGGGCGGGAGTGCCCCAGCGGCGGGTTCTTCGACGACGGCGGAAAGGTGCCGTGGTGAGACGGCTCAGCCCGAGGTCAGGGGCCACTCCCAGCAACGGAGAGTGGCCCCTGGCGCAGTCGGGGACGACGGCGGCACGGTCCCCCGTGCCCACCGGACCCCGTTGGTCAGGTCAGGACGGGTTCAGTTTGATGGAGAAGCCGTTGAAGATCGTCCACACGTCGACCCAGCCCAGTCCGGTGGTGCAGCCGGACGCGCCGCAGCCGTAGCCGACGCTGACGATGCCGTTGAGTTGGCGGGAGTTGGGGTCGTTGAGGTAGATGACCGGCCCGCCGCTGTCGCCACCGCGACCGACGATGCCGCCGCCGTTCGGTACGCCGTAGCTGCCCCAGACGGTGGTGCCGTTCACGACCCAGCTGGCATTGCCCGCGTAGACCGTCCTGATGTTGCAGACGACCTTCGAGTTGTATCCGAGCTGGCAGGTGAAATCGCCGACCGCCACATTGCGTACGCCGTTGAGATAGCGGGCGTAGCCGGTCGCGTCGAGGCCGTCCCACGTGTACCGGTACGTCGGTGCCTCGATGAATACCGAGTCGAGATCGGCCCGCTTGAATTTGACCTGGCCGATGTAATTGCCGCCGGCCGCCGAGACGTTGTCACCGACGTTGTAGCAGTGGCCGGCGGTGACCAGCCACTGCCGGCCGTCCCAGGTGCTGACGGCGGGGATGCCGCTGGTGCAGTATGCCTCGCTTCCGTAGGCCGGTCCGAGGGCTGCTCCCGCGTAGAACGGGGAGGTGTCGTTCCAGCGGCTCAGCGGCTTCGACGGGGGTGCCTGCCGGACGCGGATCTCGGTGGCGTCGGCGGCGGCGCGCCGCTGCGCGACGGCCGGCGAGGCGAGGTAGGCGTGCGCGGCCTAGGCGTCGTCCACGGCGAGTTCGATGACGCTGCCGTCGACGGAGCTGCCCGCCAGGCCGACCGTGAAGGGCAGGTCGGTGCGTTCGGTGAGGGCGGTGATCTCCTTACGGAGCTGCTGGCGGGACTTCCTGCTCTGCACCACGTTGATCAGCCGGGTGTCCACCTTGGGGTTGGCCCGGCGGACCGCGGCGATGAAGGCGCGTCCCTGCCGCACGTCGGTCAGGTAGACGTTGATCGACCGGTAGTCGGCGGCCATCTCGACCTGCGTGTAGATGTCCGCCCGGGTGCCCTGCCCGACCTGGGCCACGGCGTCGGCCGCCAGTCGCAGCGGTTCGAGGACCGTGGCCTGTCGTTCCGGCGTCATGGCCGCCACCGCCTCGACGCTGAGCGGTCGCGGTGCTGCCGCGTCGGCCGGCGCGGCCAAGAACGGAAGTACGACACCCACCCCCACCAGGGCGAGGGTTCTGCGGAGCGAATTGTTCATCTGCGTCCTCTCGACAATTGGAGAACGTTTCTCCATCGAGAGCATCATCTATTAATTGAGATTCGGCAATAAGCTGGCCTGTCGGGTCATGGACTGAACGCCACCGCGCCGGCCCGACCATTCGGAACGCGCGTCCTGTTTTTCCGGGAGAATTGTCCGGCCGATGTGGAACATCACGACCGGGCCGGGTTCGCCCTGCGGATGCCGGTGGCCGTGGCGTCGTACCGTTGGCCTCCCACCCGTGGAGGAGCCCGATGTCGATCCCCGGTCCGGTCGTGCTCGCCCTGCCGTTCCGGGGCACCTGGCTGGTCCGCAACAGCCCCGCCCGGCGGGTGCCCAGCCACGGCACCGACCTCTTCGCCACCACGTACGCGATGGATTTCGTGGCGGTGCGGGGGCGACGGACGGCGACCGTCCGGGACTGGCGGACGCTGCTGGCGACCGAACCGCCGCAACGTTTCCTCGCCTTCGGGCGGCCGATCCTGGCCCCCGCCGCCGGCCGGGTGGTGGCGGTGCACGACGGGGAGGCCGACCACGAGGCCCGCCGGTCGCCGACGACGCTGCTGTCATACGCCCTGACCCAGGCGGCCCGGGTCCGCCGGGGCGCGGGCGCCGTCGCCGGCAACCACGTGATCGTCGAGCTGGCCGGGCACCGGGGGTACGTCCTGCTCGCCCACCTGCGCGCCGGGTCGCTCCGGGTGGCGGAGGGCGACCCGGTCGACGTCGGGCAGGAGCTGGCCGACTGCGGCAACTCGGGGAACTCCACCCAGCCGCACCTGCACCTGCAGGTGATGGACGCCGCCGACCCGTACGCCGCCCGGGGTTTGCCGATGGCCTTCCGGCACTACCGGTCGTGGCGGCGGCCGGGTGACCCGCCGGTCGAGGTCGACCGGGGCGTCCCGGGCGAGGCGGTGGTGGTCGAGCCGGCGCGGTGACCACCCCGGGTGCGGTGGCGTCCGCCGCCCGGCGCGGCGCGACGACCCGGTTTTCCTGGCAGGGTGTACGGCATGCCCGCGCTGCTCCGCCCCCGGATGTCCGACTGGACGATCGTGGTACCCGTCCTCGCGGTGCTGCTGCTGCTCGTCACCTGGAACCGCGAACTGCCGGGTCTGCTGGTGGCGGTGGTGGCCCTCCTGCTGGCCGGCGCGGTGCTGGCGGCCGTGCACCACGCCGAGGTGGTCGCCCACAAGGTCGGTGAGCCGTACGGTTCGCTGGTGCTCGCGGTGGCGGTCACCGTCATCGAGGTCGCCCTGATCGTCACCCTGATGATCAGTGGTGGGGACAAGACCCAGGCGTTGGCCCGGGACACCGTCTTCGCCGCCGTGATGATCACCTGTAACGGCATCCTCGGGCTCTCACTGCTGCTCGGCGCGCTCCGGCGGCGGGTCGCCGTGTTCAACCCGGAGGGCACCGGTGGGGCGCTGGCCACCGTGGCGACCCTCGCCACCCTGAGCCTGGTGGTGCCGACGTTCACCACCAGCAAGACCGGCCCCGAGTTCTCCCCCGCCCAGCTCGCCTTCGCGGCCGTGGCGTCGCTGGCCCTGTACGGGCTGTTCGTGATGGTGCAGACCGGCCGGCACCGGGACTACTTCCTGCCGGTGACCAGCGACGGCAGCGTGCCCGACACCGACGGCGACGGGCACGCCGACCCGCCGTCGACGCGTACCGCGGTGACGAGTGTGGTGCTGCTCCTCGTCGCCCTGGTCGCCGTGGTCGGTGACGCGAAGACCGTCTCACCGACCATCGAGGCCGGGGTCGCGGCGGCGAACCTGCCGCAGTCCTTCGTCGGGGTGGTCATCGCGCTGCTCGTGCTGCTGCCGGAGACCCTGGCCGCCGCCCGCGCGGCCCGCCGGGACCGGGTGCAGATCAGCCTCAACCTGGCGCTCGGCTCGGCGATGGCGAGTATCGGCCTGACCATCCCGGCGAGCGCCCTCGCCTCGATCTGGCTGGACGGGCCGCTGCTGCTCGGCCTCGCCGGCACCCAGTTGACCCTGCTGGCGTTGACCGTCGTCACCGGGGTGCTGACCGTGGTGCCGGGCCGGGCCACCGTCCTGCAGGGCGGGGTGCACCTGGTGCTGCTCGCCGCGTTCGTCTTCCTCGCCGCCAGCCCCTGACCCGCCGCGCCGCGGGGCGTCGTCAGTCGTCGTGGCGTTCGGTGCGGGCGACCTCGGCGAACGCCGCGTCCAGGCACCCGGCGAACGGGACGCCGGTCACCGCGAGCAGGTCGACCACCAGCAGCGGCACGTGGGCGGCGACGGCGGCCGGGTCGGGCGGGGTGTCGTCGTCGCCCGGATCGTAGACGCCGAGCGCCCCGGCCAGCAGCACCAGCACCACGTGCGGGTCGACGTCGGGTCGCCAGGTGGCGGCTGCGCGGACGCAGCGTTCCAGCACCTGCCGCACGTCGTCGCTGTCGAGCCCGTCGGGGTGCGCCTGCTCCAGCAGGAGCCGGACCACCCCGCCGAGGACCAGCCCGGCGCGGTCGGCACCGGCGAGCCGGGGCACCGCGCCGTCGTACGCGGCGCTGTCGCGTGCCTGGGCGGCCTCGACCGCCGCAGTGGCGGCCACCGCGATCTCGCGGGCCGGGGCGGGCAGGTGTCGCCAGGTCACCGTCACCGGCCCAGCATGGCAGAGCCGGCCGACACCGACCCGGCCGGACACCGGGGTCGGATCGGCACGGGCGGAAACGGGTCGACCGCCCCGGGACCGGCCGCGACTCCCGGTGCGAGAAGTCGCCGGCCGCCCTTCCCGGGACGGTCGAACGATGGCCGGAGAACGCCCCTCAACGCTCCGGTCACCGCGGGTCCGAGCGGTGCTCAGCAGTACGTGTAGCTGCCCTTGCTTCCCCACGAGCAGGAGTCGATCCCGGTGCCGGCGGAGTTGCGCAGGTAGGCGGTGTCCCCGGTGTTGTTCCAGATGTAGTTCCCGGAGCCCCAGTACCGGTGGGTGGAGGTGTTCTTGCCCTTGCCGGTGTGGATGTAGACGCTGGCGCCCTTGGCGAGGCGGACGTCGCCGGAGAACGTGTAGACGTGCTTGGACTTGTCGCGCAGCGTCCAGGACTTCAGGTTGATCGTCGAGCTGCGCCGGTTGGTCAGCTTGACGTACTCGGCGTTGAGGCTGGTGTTGGAGCGGGTGTCGCTGCCCGGGGAGTTGTAGTAGACCTTCGTGATCTCGACGGCCGGGGTGGCGGCCTGGGCCGGTCCGGCGACGGTGAGCGGGCCGCCGACGGCGACGGCGAGCGCCACGGCGAATCCGACGAGCCTGGTGTGCTTCACGCGTACCCCCACAGGTTCACGGACCGGCATCCACGGGAACCGGTCACGGAAAGTGAGCCGAGGTTATCGACGCGGACCGGCGACCGTGGACCGGAAATGCGTCGCGTCGCCAATCCGGTCCGCCAGTCCCGGCAGCGGGACCCTAATGGTGATCATGGATGGCGCGATCGTCAGGCGACGGCGTCCCTTCCACCGATCCGCACTCGTCCGGCGGGCGGATCAGGCCGACCAGTCGGTGCCGGCTCCAGTGCCCGGCCACCCCGGGCCGGTCGGCCAGGTAGTCCACCGTCTCGGCCGGCGTCCAGCCGTGCGCCTCCCGCAACCCCTCGGCGACCATCCGCAGGTAGACCGGGGCGGGCGGGGTCCACACCACGTCGGCGGCCCGCCACGGCGCGGTGAAGGTGAGCATCGGCAGCCCGTCGCGGGTGCCGACCCGCAGCAGCGTCTCGTAGCGTCCCGGGCCGAGGGTGGCCCGGCCGTCGGCCACCGCCGCGTCGAGCGCGGGCAGGTCGTCGCCGGGGGGCCGGTACATCTCCTGGGCGGCGAGGTCGGCGAACTGGGCCCGGGTGAGCAGGTAGCCCCGGGCCGCCGCGACGCCGGGCAGCGCCGGGTCGTAGAAGGCCATCCCGCCCGTCCAGGCCCGGGACTCACCGGCGAAGTAGATGCCGCCGGGGATCAGCACCGGCAGCGTCCGGCGCGGCGGTCGGCAGTCCCGACAGCCGGGGTACGACCGCAGCCCGCCGGGCGGCCGGCCACCGGAGAGGTACCAGCCGAGCCGGGCGGCGTGCAGGTTCGACCCGTAGGCGACGTACCAGAGCAGTTCCATGCCGCCCCCTCCACGCGCCGGGGTCCCCACGCTATCGCCCACAGGCCCTGTCCACACCCTGTGGATGAAACATGTGTACGAACAAACTGATCGTGATCCGACCGGCCGCCCACCGCTGAGTACGCTTGATCGCAGCCCCCGGCACCCGCCGGGCCCTCCTCACCTGGAAGAACGTGGATCACGAGCGAGTCGTCCGGGACGTCACGGTCCGCCTGTCGATGGCGTCGACCGCGGCCGAGGCCTGCCGGTGGACGGTGACCGCGCTCGCCCGGCACGCCCCCGCCACGATCTCCGTCCTGCTCCAGGTGCACGACCGGCTGCGTTGCATCGCCGCCACCGGGGCCTGGCAGGTCTTCTCCGCCGTCCCGCCGAAGTCGGGCATCGTCGGCCGGGTGTACGCCTCCGGCGTCGGGGCCACCGTCGGTGACGTCACCGCCGACCCCGACTACCTGCCGTTGCGACCCGACGTCACGGCCGAGATCTGCGTACCGGTGCGGGACCAGCAGGGCCGGCCGATCGGCGTGCTCGACCTCCAGTGGAGCGGGCCGGTGGACCTCACGCCGTGGCGGGAGACCGCCGACCGGCTCGCCGAGCGGCTCGGTGCCCGGATCGCGGCGCTGGGCGGGCCGCCCGCCGAGAGCCGCAGCGAGAAACTGCTCCGGCACGCCACCGCGATGACCGCCGCCCCCACCGACTGGGACCTGCTGACCGCCGCGCTCACCGCCGCCCGGGAGGTCTCCACCCTCTCCACCGCCGTGCTGGTGCTCGCCGGCCGGCACGGTCCCCGCGTCGCCGCGCCCACCACCGTCCCCACCGACTGGGAGGCACGGGTCCGCTCCGCGCTGACCGACGCCTCGACCACACAGCTCGACCGGCTCGTCGCGCGGGCCCACCGGTACGGCGCGGCGTACACCCTGGGTGAGGCGGGCTGCCCGCCCACCGAGGAACACCAGGCGCTGGCCCGTGCCGGGGTACGCACCCTGGTGTCGGTGCCGGTCGGCCCACCCGACGACGGCGGGGTGCTGCTGGTCGCCGACGAACGGCTGCTGCACCCCGACCCGACCACGGTCAACCTGATGGAACTGCTCGCCGGGCAGGCGTGGGCCGCCCTGGAGCGGCTGCGTACCCTGGCGCAGCTCCGGGAGCAGGCCAGCCTCGACCCGCTCACCGGGCTGCGGCACACCGGCACGTTCGGGCGGCGGATCGCGGCGGCCACCCCCGGGCGTACCGCGCTGCTCGCCATCGACGTGGACGGCTTCAAGAGCGTCAACGACACGTACGGCCACCAGGCCGGGGACCGGCTGCTGGTGGGGCTGGCCCGCGCCCTGGAGGCGGCGCTGCGGCACGGCGACGAGCTGTACCGCACCGGCGGCGACGAGTTCGTCGCGGTGATCGAGGTGGCCCACGCCGACGAGGCGGTCCGCATCGCCGAGCGGCTGACCGAGGCCGCCCGCCGCACCGGCCGCACGATCAGCGTCGGTGTGGCGCTACCGCTCCCCGGCGAACCGGCCGACCGCACCCTGCACCGCGCCGACCAGGCCCTCTACGCGGCCAAGCACCGAGGCCGAAACCGGGTCCACCTCTCCACCCCCTGACCCCCGCCCCGCCCCGGCGTCGATCATGGACTCGTGGTGGGGTTTTTGCCCCGGCCCACGCCTTTTGCGAGCACCACGACTCCTTGATCGACACGGGGTCGGGGTGGGGGCGCGGGTGGGTGGGGGTGGGTTAGGGGCGGGGGCGGGGTTTGACGACGAGTTCCGCGATCTGGACGGTGTTGAGGGCGGCACCCTTGCGCAGGTTGTCGCCGGTGACGAAGAGGTCGAGGGCGCGCGGGTCGTCGACGGCCCGACGGATCCGGCCGACCCAGGCCGGGTCGGTGCCGACCGCGTCGATGGGCATCGGGAACTCCCCGGCCTCCGGGTCGTCGACCAGGATCACGCCGGGGGCGTTACGCAGCACCTCCCGGGCCACCTCGGCGTCGACCTCGGTGGCGAAGACGGCGTGCACCGCGACCGAGTGACCGGTCACCACCGGCACCCGTACGCAGGTGGCGGAGACCTTCAGGTCGGGCAGGCCGAGGATCTTGCGGGACTCGTTGCGGACCGTCATCTCCTCCGACGACCAGCCCTGCTCAGCCGGCGACCCCGCCCACGGCACCACGTTCAACGCCAGCGGCGCGGGGAACGGACCCAGCTCGTCGCCGACCGCCTGCCGGACGTCGCCGGGTCGGGAGCCGAGCACCCGGTCCCCGGCGATCTTGCCGAGTTGCAGGTGCAGGGCGTCCACTCCGGCCTGCCCCACCCCCGACACCGCCTGGTACGACGCGAGCACCAGCTCCCGCAGGCCGTACTCGTGGTGCAGCGGGGCGATCGCCACGATCATGGTCAGGGTGGTGCAGCTGGCGTTGGCGATGATCCCCCGGGGCCGGTGGTGCACCTGTTCGGGGTTGATCTCGGGCACCACCAGCGGGACGTCGCGGTCCGCCCGGAACGCGGCCGAGTTGTCGACGACCACCGCGCCCCGCTCCACGGCGATGGGCGCCCAGTGCGCCGACACCTCGTCGGGCACGTCGAAGACCGCCACGTCGACCCCGTCGAACGCCTCGGGGGTGAGCGCGCCGACGGTCAACTCCTCGCCCCGGCAGCGCACCTGCCGCCCGACCGAGCGGGCCGAGGCGACCAGCCTGATCTCGCCCCAGACGTTGCGTCGGGAGGAGAGTAGGTCACACAGCGTGGTGCCGACAGCCCCCGTCGCCCCGACCACGGCCAGGGTGGGCTGCGGTCCCATCGGGGCTACCGCCCGGTTCCCGCGTACACCACGGCTTCGGAGTCGCCGCCCAACTCGAACTGGTCGTGGATGGCGCGTACCGCCCGGTCGAGGTCGGTGTCCCGGCAGACCACGGAGACCCGGATCTCGGAGGTGGAGATCATCTCGATGTTGACGCCGGCCGCGCCGAGGGCGGCGAAGAAACCGGCCGCGACGCCCGGGTGCGAGCGCATGCCGGCACCGATCAGCGACACCTTGCCGACGTGGTCGTCGTAGAGCAGGCCCTTGAACTTGACCGGCTCCTGGATCTTGCTGAGCGCGGCCATCGCGGTCGGCCCGTCGGCCTTGGGCAGGGTGAACGAGATGTCGGTGCGCCCGGTGCCCTCGGTGGAGACGTTCTGCACGATCATGTCGATGTTGATCTCGGCACCGGCCACGGTGTCGAAGATGCTGGCGGCGGCGCCCGGCTCGTCGGGCACCCCCACGATCGTGATCTTCGCCTCGCTGCGGTCGTGGGCAACCCCGGTGATCAGTGCCTGTTCCACGGGAAGGTCCTCCATCGATCCGGTGACCATGGTGCCGGTGTTGGTCGAGTATGACGAACGGACGTGGATCGGCAAGCCCGCCCGGCGCGCGTACTCCACGCTGCGCAGGTGCAGCACCTTGGCGCCGCAGGCGGCCAGCTCCAGCATCTCCTCGTAGGTGATGTGCTGGATGTGCCGGGCGTTGGGCACGATCCGGGGGTCGGCGGTGAAGATGCCGTCGACGTCGGTGTAGATCTCGCAGACGTCGGCGTGCAACGCGGCGGCGAGCGCCACGGCGGTGGTGTCCGAGCCGCCCCGGCCCAACGTGGTGACGTCCTTGGTGTCCTGCGAGACGCCCTGGAAGCCGGCCACGATCACCACCGCGCCCTCGTCGAGCGCGCCCTTGAGCCGCCCGGGGGTGACGTCGATGATCCGCGCCCGGCCGTGCGCCGAGGTGGTGATCACGCCGGCCTGCGAGCCGGTGAACGAGCGTGCCTCGTACCCCAGGTTGTGGATGGCCATGGCCAGCAGGGCCATGGAGATCCGCTCCCCGGCGGTGAGCAGCATGTCCAGCTCACGGCCCGGCGGCAGGGGGCTGACCTGGTTGGCCAGGTCGAGCAGCTCGTCGGTGGTGTCCCCCATCGCGGAGACCACCACCACCACGTCGTCGCCGGCCTTGCGGGCGGCGACGATGCGCTCGGCCACCCGCTTGATCCGCTCGGCGTTGGCGACGGAGGACCCGCCGTACTTCTGCACCACGAGTGCCACGACGGCGCACTCCCTCCCAGCGACGACCCTGAGCGTGCCGACGCCGCCGGCTGAAGTCCGGCGGCGCGTGTCAGACCACCCCAGGGTATCGGGCGGTACGCGAGTGCGGGTCGGGTGATCCCACCATCCGGCGCAGGCCACCGCCGCGCAGCGGGGTCCGGGCCGGCGACACGACCTGACACGCCCGGCCCGTCACCGGTCCGGGCGGGGTCGTCCGGGGCGGTCGCCGGGCGCAGAATGACCCGGTGCATGCCCATCCCCATCCGATCCCACCGCCCCCGCAACCGCCAGGCCGCCGGGGGTGGCCGGGCCGGTCGGTGCTGGCGGTGCTGCCGGTGCTGGTGCTGCTGGCCGGGTGCGCCTCCGACGGGCCGGACGCCCCGCCGACCGGGTCGCCGTCCGCTCCGACGCCCGTCGAGGTCGACAGCGCCCGCGACGAGCTGGCGGCGTTGGCCGCCGCCGCCCGGGACCGGCACCTGACCGCCCGGTACACCCTGGCCGGCACCGGCGGCCCGACCCGCGAGATCACCGTGACCAGCGCGAACGACGGCAGTTGGCGGGTGGACGTGCCAGGGGGCGCCCTCGACGGGACGGCCGACATCGCGCTCACCGCCACCCGGGACGGGCTGTTCCAGTGCGGCCTGCCGTCGGCCGGCCGCCCCGAGCCGGCGAGCTGCGTACGGCTGGGTGACCGGGACGACGCGGTGCCGCACCGGCTGGACCCCCGGGTACAGCACCCGTTCACCGACTGGCTGGAGGTGCTCACCGACCGGCGTACCGCGCTGTCGGTCTCCACCGCGACCACGCCGCCCGGGGTGCCGGGGACCTGCTACGTGGTGGAGAGCACCGCCGCCTCGCTGCACCCGCCGCTGGACGTGGGCGTCTACTGCTACCAGCCGGACGGGACGCCCACCTTCGTCCGGGCGGCGCTGGGCACGTTGACCCTGGCCGGACCGCCCGGCCCGGCACCCGACACGGTGCCGCTGGCCGGGCCGGTGGTGCCCGGCGAGCCGCTCGGCCGGGAGCCGGGTTCGTCGGCGGAGCCGAGCCCGCAAACGTCCTGACCCGTTCGGGGGGTTACGGGTGGCCTTGACCACATTTGCCATAGCGGGCTAATCCACCAAATACCCCATAAGGGATTCTCTTCGCATGGCTCACCTCACCCCGCTGCTCGCCTTCCGCTGGAGCCCCTGGGCGTTCCACCCGACCGCCGAACTGACCGGCGACGAGGCGGCGTCCCTGCTGGAGGCGGCCCGCTGGGCCCCGTCGGCCGGCAACACCCAGCCGTGGCGGTTCGCCCTCGGCCGCCGCGACGACGAGACCTGGAAACGCATCCTGGTCAGCCTCACCGGGGCCGACCAGTGCTGGGCCCGGCACGCCGCCGCGCTGCTGCTGGGCGCGCACGTCGCGGGCGACCCGGAGCGGTGCGCGTACGACCTGGGCCAGTCGATCGCCCACCTGAGCGTCCAGGCCACCGCCCTCGGTCTGCACGTGCGCCAGATCCGCGACTTCGACCGGGCCGCGCTCGCCGCCGACCTGGACCTGGCCACCGGGGTACGCCCCCTGGTGGTGACCGCCGTGGGCCCGCTCGGCGACCCGTCCGCCCTGCCCGGGGAGCTGCTGCGCCGGGAGACCGCGCTGCGCCGCCGGCACCCGGTCCACGCCCTGCTGCTCGGCTGACGCTCCGCTCGAAACGGTGGCGGCGGGACCTCGGGCGGCGGCCCCGGGCGGGTGCGATTCCGGTCTCAGAGTCCGGACCGACCTTTGCACCCCCCGGCTCATCACGTAGGGTCACTCTGTCATGTGGCGGGCGTACCTTCTCCTTGGTCGCCGCGACGGGGCCTGACCGGCCGGCACCCCGTCGCGGAGTCGAACCGCGCCGTCCAGCAGATCCGAACTCCATCTCGGCAACCGTCCGGGCATCGTTGCCCGACCCGCCGACACCTTCGCAATGCTGACGCCACCTGACCCACGGGAGCACTCCGTCATGGCTCAACCTGTCACCACCGACGCCGACGCCGACCAGATCGCCCGGCAGCGTCCCAGCCGGATGCCGTACCAGCGCTACCAGCCGTACCACCAGCAGTTCCGGATCGACCTGCCGGACCGCACCTGGCCGACCCGGCACGTCGAGGCCGCCCCCCGCTGGTGCGCGGTCGACCTGCGCGACGGCAACCAGGCCCTGATCGACCCGATGTCGCCGGAACGCAAGCGGCGGATGTTCCAGCTGCTGGTGCAGATGGGCTACAAGGAGATCGAGGTCGGCTTCCCCTCGGCCAGCCAGACGGACTTCGACTTCGTCCGTCAGCTCATCGAGCAGGACCTGATCCCCGAAGACGTCACCATCCAGGTGCTCACCCAGTGCCGGGAGCACCTGATCGAGCGGACCTTCGAGTCGCTGCGCGGCGCGCACCGGGCCATCGTGCACTTCTACAACTCCACCTCCACCCTCCAGCGTCGGGTGGTCTTCGGCCTGGACCGCGACGGCATCACCGACATCGCCACCCAGGGCGCGCGGCTGTGCCGCAAGTACGCCGAGATCCACACCCCGGACACCGACATCTACTACGAGTACTCGCCCGAGTCGTACACCGGCACGGAGCTGGAGTACGCGGTGGAGGTGTGCGGCAAGGTCATCGAGGTGATCGACCCCACCCCGGACCGCAAGCTGATCATCAACCTGCCGGCCACCGTCGAGATGGCCACCCCCAACGTGTACGCCGACTCGATCGAGTGGATGCACCGGCACCTGCCCCGCCGGGACAGCCTGGTACTCAGCCTGCACCCGCACAACGACCGGGGCACCGGGGTCGCCGCCGCCGAGCTGGGCCTGCTGGCCGGCGCGGACCGGATCGAGGGCTGCCTGTTCGGCAACGGCGAGCGCACCGGCAACGTCGACCTGGTGACGCTGGGGCTGAACCTGTTCTCCCAGGGCATCGACCCGATGATCGACTTCTCGAACATCGACGAGGTCAAGCGGGCCGTCGAGTACTGCAACCAGCTCCCCGTGCACGAGCGTCACCCGTACGCCGGCGACCTGGTCTACACCGCCTTCTCCGGCTCCCACCAGGACGCCATCAAGAAGGGCTTCGACGCCCTGCACCGCGACGCCGGGGCGGCCGGGGTGCCGATCGACGAGTTCACCTGGGCGGTGCCCTACCTGCCGATCGACCCGAAGGACCTGGGCCGCACCTACGAGGCGGTCATCCGGGTCAACTCGCAGTCCGGCAAGGGCGGCGTCGCGTACATCATGAAGACCGAGCACCAGCTGGACCTGCCGCGCCGGCTCCAGATCGAGTTCTCGGGCGTCGTGCAGCAGGTCACCGACCACGACGGCGGCGAGGTCGAGCCGGGCACCATGTGGCAGATCTTCGCTCGCAACTACCTGCTCGACCACCAGGTCGACCCGGCCGTCAACCTGACCGGTTACACGATCGGCACCGTCGACGGCAAGGTCGAGATCGAGGCCCAGGTGGTCGTCGACGGCGCGGCGCGCACCCTCACCGCCGTCGGCAACGGCCCCATCGACGCGTACGTCAACGCGCTCCAGTCGGTGGGTGTGGCCGTACGCGTGCTGGACTACCACGAGCACGCCCTCTCCTCCGGTGGCGACGCCCAGGCCGCCGCCTACGTGGAGTGCGACATCAACGGCCAGACCGTGTGGGGCGTCGGCACCGACCCCAACATCGTCACCGCCTCCATCAAGGCCGTCACCAGCGCCACCAACCGCACCCGGTCCTGATCCCAGGCGAGGATGGGGCCCTGGCGTCTTTCGACAGGGCCCCATCGCGATTCGTGATCCACAGGCCAAGCCCCGTGACGGGCAGCACCGGCCCTCACGGGGCCTCGCACCTGAGCCACGCAGGAAAGCGGCCCGACGGAACTAGTCCGGGATGTTCCAAGCCGACAACTCCACCGTGGCAGCGCCGTCGTTGGAAACGCCGACCACCTGCATCAGGATCATCCGCCATTGATCCCTGCGCTCCCGCGCATCCTGGTAACTGGTCGTGATGCACAGGGCGGTACCTTTGCGCACCGGGATGGGCGCGTCCCGTCCGACCAGCGCGCTACGGATCTTGTCGGCGCATTCCTTCGGCGTCATGCCGGGACGGGCGTCCTCGCTGCCCTCCACCCCGTCCATCAGACGGAGCATGGGCTGGTTGGAGCTGCAGCTGGTCGACAGACTGATCTCGGCCTGGTCGTCATCGTTCTTGGCTCTCGGCTCGTCCAGGTCGGCGTACATCGTGCGTCCACACGCGGCCTGCAGGACCATCGGCTGCTTCTGGTGCTTGGGATCGTAGACGGTCTGCTCGGTCAGCACCGGTGCCTCGCCCGGCGAACGCGGCACGTCGTCGATCCCCGACGGCAGTTCCGACGGGAGGTCCGATGCCGGTGCCGAGGTGGCCGGGGCCGTATCGGAAGGGTTCGGTGACGGCGCGATACTCGCCGGGCGGTTACCCAGTGCGAACGACTTCGCGTCCTTGGCCTGGTCGATCGCGCGCCAGGAGAACAAGGCGGACCCGAACGCCAGCAGCAGCGCCAGGACCGAAACTCCCAAGGCAGTGAGAGCCACGCGCCGACCACGGGGGGAACGGCTATCGGAATTCACGGCTTGCGGATGGGGAGCGGCATCCAACTGGTCGCCCGCCGTCGGCGGAGCAGCCGGACTGCTTGGTGCGTTCCCATCGTTTGGTAGAACCACTAAGAACCTCCTGCAATCTGTAGCAGGGAATTCTGTAGTCCCCTCCATCCGAGAAACAACGAGATCCACTGTCGCATAAACGACAGCAGCCAGTTAGGGATGGAGTCCGATCATCCGGATGATAGATGCCGTCCGAGCATTAGTGGATCACATTCGGGGAGAGACGTGGCCGACGTTGAGAACCTCCGCCCAGCAGAGAGCCGTGGCCACCAGCCCGACGAAGGGTCGAAACGCGGTCGTCGCTTGACGATTGCCCTGACCTTACTGGGCATCCTCATAGCCGCCGCGTCGCTGGGACGCGACTACCTTGATCTCACGAAACGTGAACCCAATTCCGATCCTTCGGCGTCAGCTAGCCGGACGACGGTTACTGCACCCGCCCAAACAGCCGGCGATCGAGGAAGTGTCGATCAAGAGATTACGGGGGAGCCGGCCGGCGTGCAGGGCACTCCGAACGGCGTCCACCTCGACACCTTGGAAGTGCAGGGCGGGAAGGACAATTTGGTGGATCTACCACGGGCCCTACGCGGTCAGCCCGGTTACCAGCGCCCGATCACCATTACCTGCCCACGAAATACCTCAGCAGACAAGTACCGGGAGGTCACCTATCCACTGCTGGGCCGTTATGTGGATCTCACGACCGTCATTCGGCCCTACTTCCCGGACGATTCGCAGGCGAAGGCCTACGTATCAGTGATCACCTCCACCAAACAGGAGGACGACACGGTCAACCGGCTGGATCGCGGCGGCAAGGCGACCAGGCAGGGTGCCCCGGTTCAACTTTCGGTCGATGTCGAGAAGACCGACGAACTCGCCATACGGGTGCAGTGTGAGTCACCGACCGGCTTGGTGGTGTTGACTGAAACCCTCCTCACCCCCAGGTGACAGTTCGGCAGAGCCGCTACCCGCCCGTGGCCGGGCGCGCGGCCCGGTCCGACGCACCGTCGGCAGACGCCGGACGGTGCACCAGCAGGGCGGCCAGCAGCGCGCCGGCGAGCAACAACCCGGCGCACCAGGTCATCGCACCCCGGAACGCGTCGGTGAGCGCGCCGGCCTGCTCGTAGCCGGTGCCGGACAGACCCACCAGCAGCGGCAGCGCGGCCACCGCGAGCAGGCCGCCGGTGCGCGACGCGGCGTTGTTGAAGCCGCTGGCCACCCCGGCGAACCGGTCCGCCACGGCGGCCAGCACCGACGCGGTCAGCGGGGCCACCACCAGGGTCAGCCCGACCCCGAACAGCAGCACCCCGGGCAGCACGTCCCACCAGTACGACGCACCCGGCCCGACCCGGCGCAACAGCAGCAGGCCGGCGGCGGCGGCGATCGGGCCGACGGTCAGCAGCGGCCGGGGGCCGATCCGCGCCGACAGCGCCCCGGCCCGCGCCGAACCGAGCAGCAACAGCACGGTCATCGGCACGGTGGCCAGCCCGGTCCGCAGCGCCGACCAGCCGACGACGTTCTGGAGGTAGACGGAGAGGAAGAAGGTGAACCCGCTCAACGCGGCGTAGACCAGCACGGTGAACACGTTCAGCACCGAGAAGAGCCGGCTGCCGAACAGCGTGGTGGGCAGCATCGCCCCCTCGCCCCGGTGCCGTTCGAGCAGCACGAAGCAGACCGCGGCGAGGACGCCCACCACGGCGGCGAGCAGCACCGGCCAGGAGCGCGGGCCGCGTACCGGGGCGTCGATCAGGGCGTAGGTGAGCCCACCCAGGGCCAACGCGCCGAGCAGCGCCCCGGCGATGTCGAACCGCCGGCCGGCGGTGCGGGAGGCGTTCTCGTCCCGGCTCTCGGGCACCCAGCGCACCGCCGCCAGCAGCACCCCGGCCGCGAGCGGCAGGTTGATGAAGAAGATCCACCGCCAGGAGAGCGCGTCGATCAGCCACCCGCCGACGAACGGGCCGAGCGCGGTGGACACCCCGGACAGCCCGGACCAGGTACCGATCGCCCGACCCCGGTCGTCCGGGTGGAAGCTCGCCTGGAGCACCGACAGCGACCCGGGGGTGAGCAGCGCCCCGCCCGCACCCTGGAGGAACCGGGCGGCGATCAGCTGGTTGGTGTCCTGGGCGAGCCCGCACAGGACGGAGGCGACCGCGAACCAGACCACCCCGATCAGGAAGATCCGCCGCCTGCCGAACCGGTCCCCCAGCGACCCACCGAGCAGGACGAACGCGGCCAGCATCAGCGCGTATCCGTTGACCGTCCACTGCAGACCCGCGACGGTCGCGTCGAGGTCGGCGCCCAGCCGGGGAAGCGCCACGTTGACCACGGTGCTGTCCAGGAACACCATGCCCGAGGCGAGGATCGCGGCGAGCAGCGTTCCCCGCCCGGCCGTGGTACGGATACGGAGCGCGTGAGCGGGTGCGGTCATGGGTACCAATCTGCACGCCCTCGACCGGAGACGCCACGAAACACGGAAACCGTGCCTTGGGTACTGTGCGGGATCGCCGGAAGCCCGCAAGCTGGAAAGGTGTCGTCTGTGCGTACCAGATCAGGAGGCCGCGCGGCGGTGGCGGCGGCCCTTGCCGCGCTGCTCGCCCTCGGCGCGGGTGGGTGTGACGTCTCGGTGGAGGAGCCGGAGGCGCCACCGGGCAGCTCCGGCAACGTCGGTGAGCAGCTCTCGGAGCTGACCGTCGCCGAGGCCGGCTCGATGAAGGGCTACAGCCGCAACCGGTTCCCGCACTGGCGGGACACCGGCAAGAACTGCGACGTGCGGGACAGCGTGCTCCAGCGCGACGGCAAGGACATCCGCCTCTCCGGCTGCAACGTGGTCGGCGGGCGGTGGGAGAGCGTCTACGACGGGCGGACCTTCACCGACCCCTCCGACGTGGACATCGACCACATGGTGCCGCTGGCCAACGCGTGGCGTTCCGGGGCCGACGAGTGGGACGACGCCAAGCGCGGCGACTTCGCCAACGACCTGACCCGACCGCAGCTCTTCGCGGTCTCCGCCAGCTCCAACCGGTCCAAGGGTGACCAGGACCCGTCGCAGTGGAAACCGCCGAACCGCGCCTACTGGTGCACGTACGCGGAACACTGGGTAGAGGTCAAGCACCACTGGAAGTTGACGGTGACCAGCGCCGAGAAGGCCGCCATCACCGACATGTTGGGGGGCTGCACATGGGCGAGCAAGCGCTGACACCGCCGGCCGGTGCCGACGCCGGGACCGACCCGGCCGCCACACCGGCGACGGCAGCCGACGTGGCACCGGAGGGCACGGGGGCGGCCACCGCCGGGATGACCGCCGACGGACAGCCCGCCGCCCCGGCCGGGGTGCCGGGCGCGGGGATGACCGCCGACGCGGGCGGCAGCGGCGGGCCCCGCGAGCTGACCGCCGACCTGGTCGCCGGCCCCGGCGGGGTGATGACCGACGAGGTGGGCGTGGTGACCGGTGAGCTGACCCTGAAGTCCCGGTACGCCGACGGCCAGGCCACGCTCACCGTGCAGTACAAGGACGCCGACGAGTGGTACGCGGTGACCGGCGGGACGGCCAGGCTCGCCGACCCGGCCGATCTCGACGCCGTGCACACCGTCGCGCTCGCCCTGCTGCACCGCCCCGAGGGCTGACCCGCCCGCCGCCGCACCCACGGACAGGGCCCCCTTCCCGTCGCCGGGAAGGGGGCCCTGTCACCTGCTCACGGGGTGGGGATCAGCTCACCGGGGTCGCCCGGCGTCCCGCCCTCGTCCGGCCGGACCAGCTCGGGTTCCACCTCGTGCGGGCGCAGCCGCCCGGCGGCGATCTCCTCGGCGAAGTGGCAGGCGACCCGGTGGCCGCCGACGACCTCGCGCAGCGCCGGCCGCTCGTCGGCGCAGCGGGTCGGCTGCGCCCACGGGCACCGGGTGTGGAACCGGCAGCCGGCCGGCGGGTTGGTGGGCGACGGCAGGTCACCGGCGAGCAGGATCCGCTCCCGCCGGTCCTCGACCAGCGGGTCCGGCACCGGCACCGCCGACATCAACGCCTTCGTGTACGGGTGCATCGGCTCCCGGTAGAGGTCGTCGCTGGACGCCTCCTCCACCAGCCCGCCCAGGTACATCACCCCGACCGTGTCGGCGATGTGCCGGACCACCGCCAGGTCGTGCGCGATGATCAGGTACGTCAGCCCGCGCTCGTTCTGGAGATCCTCCAGCAGGTTGAGCACCTGGGCCTGGATCGACACGTCGAGGGCGGAGACCGGCTCGTCGGCGACGATCAGGTCCGGGTCGAGCACCAGGGCACGGGCGATGCCGATGCGCTGGCGCTGCCCGCCGGAGAACTCGTGCGGATACCTGCTCAACGCCGAGGCGGGCAGACCCACCGCCTTCAGGGTGTCCCGCAACCGCCGGCTCGTCGCCTCCTTGTCGTCGGCCAGGCCGTGCGCCTTGAGCCCCTCCACCAGCAGCGACTCCACCGACTGCCGGGGGTCCAGGCTGGAGAGCGGGTCCTGGAAGATCATCTGCATCCGACGGCGGGCCTTACGCATCGACTCGCCCTTGAGCGCGCGCACGTCGGTGCCGTCGAAGACGATCTCACCGTCGGTCGGCTCGACCAGCCGCAGCAGGCCCCGGCCGAGCGTCGACTTGCCGCACCCCGACTCGCCCACCAGCCCGTACGTCTCACCCGCGTTGATCGACAGGGAGACGCCGTCGACCGCGTAGACGTAGCCGACGGTACGGTCGAAGAGCAGCCCGCTCTTGATCGGGAAGTGCACCTTGACGTCGCGCAACTCGATCAGGGGCCGCCCCTGCTCCGCCGTCGCCCCCGCCCCGGCCTGCCCGGTCGCGGCACCATCCGTGGTTCCGGTCCGTTCGGTCACGGCACCGCCACCTCCTCCGAAACGGGGTTGTTGCACCGCAGGTCGCCGCCGGAGGCGGTGGGCTCCAACGGTGGCGGGCCGTCCAGGCAGGCGTCCACCACGTTGTCGCACCGGGGCGCGAAGGCGCAGCCCTCGACCCAGGGGATGTTGTCGGCCACCGAGCCACGGATCGCGTGCAGCCGCTCGCCCCGCACCGAGTCGAGCCGGGGCACCGAGCTGAGCAAACCGTGCGTGTACGGGTGCCGGGGCCGGGCGAACAGCTCGTGCCGGGCGGCCCGCTCCACCACCTTGCCGCCGTAGAGCACGTTGACCGTGTCGCAGAGCCCCGCCACCACCCCGAGATCGTGAGTGATCATGATGAGCGCGGTGCCGGTCTCGTCGACCAGTTGCTTGAGCAGGGTGAGGATCTGCGCCTGGATGGTGACGTCCAGCGCGGTGGTCGGCTCGTCCGCGATCAGCAACCGGGGCTTGCAGGCCAGCGCGATGGCGATCAGGGCACGCTGGCGCATACCCCCGGAGATCTGGTGCGGGAACTCCGTCAGCCGACGGTCCGGGTCGGGGATGCCGACCGCGTCGAGCAGCTCCCGTGCCTCCCGCAGCGCCTTGCGGCGGTCCATCCCCCGGTGCCGCTCCAGCACCTCGGCGACCTGCACCCCGATCGGGATGACCGGGTTCAGCGACGACAGCGGGTCCTGGAAGATCATGCCGATGTCCCGGCCCCGCCGGTCCCGCAGGTCGTCCGGGCGCAGCTTGAGCAGGTCGGTGCCCTCGAACAGCACCTCGCCGGTGACCCGGTTGCCCCGCTTCGGCAGCAGCCCCATGATGGCCAGGCTGGTCACGCTCTTGCCGCAGCCGGACTCGCCGACCAGGCCGACCGTCTGCCCCGGCTCCACCGTGAAGCTGACCTGGTCGACCGCCGTGAACGGCCGCTCGCCCCGGCGCTGGAACACCACGCTCAGATCGCGTACGTCGAGCAGGCTCATCGGGTCACATCCTCACTGTGCTGGTCGTTCGCTCCCGGCTGCGGTCGCCGGTCCACCCGGCTCCCGCCCGGCCCGGGGCCGGTCGCGCCGGCCCGCCGCACGGCCGTCACCGCCGGTTCTTCGGGTCGATCGCCTCGCGCATCGCCTCACCGAGGAGGGTGAAGCCGAGCGCGACCACGATGATCGCGAGCGCCGGATAGTAGGCCAGCTCGGGGCGGACCTCGAAGTAGCGCTGGCCGTCGACGCCGAGCATCAGCCCCCACTCGGCCCGGTTGATGTCCGGGTCGCCGAGGCCGAGGAAGGACAGCGCCGCCGCGTCGAGGATCGACACCGCGAAGGTCAGCGTGGCCTGCACGATCACCGCGGTCAGCGAGTTGGGCAGCATGTGCCGTAGGACGATGTTGCGTTCCTTGACGCCCAACGCCCGCGCGGCGAGGACGTGGTCGCTCTCCCGCTGGGCCAGCATCGAGCCGCGCAGCAGCCGGGCGAAGATCGGCACGCTGACGATCGCCACCGCGAAGATCACCGTCCACTGGCTCGACCGGCTGGCCATCGCGACCAGGGTGATCGCCAGCAGCAGGCTGGGCAGCGCCAGCATCACGTCGGTGAGGCGCATCAGCACCACGTCGACCCAGCCGCCGAAGGCCCCGGCGATCGCGCCGAGCAGCACGCCCAGGGTGAGCCCGATCAGGGTGGCGAGTACACCGACGAAGAGGGTCTGCCGGCTGCCGTGGATCATCCGGGAGAGGAAGTCCCGGCCGAGCGGGTCCGAACCGAACGGGTGCCCGGCGGTGGCCCCGGGGATGCTGTCCACGGTCAGGTCCCGGGTCAGCTCGTCGAAGCGCTGCACCGGGTCGTGCGGGGCGATCAACGGGGCGAAGAGCGCCACCAGCACGAACAACCCGACGATGACGGCGCCGACGATGGCCACCGGGTTACGGCGCAGCCGGCGCAGCGCGTCCCGGTAGAGGCTGACGCCGCCCGGGTCGGCGGTGGCCCGCGCCAACTCGTCGAGCCGGGCCCGCTTGCGGTCGCCGAGCCGGCCGATGCTGCGTTCCCGCCGCTGCGCCGGGCTCTCGGCGGGCCGGCCGGTCGGGTTCTCACCGGGCTGACCGGCCTGGCCGTCGGCGGCCGGGCCCTCGGCGGGCTGGTCGGTGGGGGTGTCGCCGGTGCGGGGCTTGCCCACGCCGGGGCGGGTGGTCGGGTCGGTCATCGCACACGCACCCTCGGGTCGATGAAGGCGTAGGAGAGGTCGACCAGCAGGTTGACCAGCACGAAGACCAGCGCGGCGAGCAGGATGATCGCCTGGAGCACCGGGTAGTCCCGGCCGCCGCTGATCGAGTCGGTGATCAGGGTGCCGAGCCCGCCCCAGTTGTAGACCTTCTCGGTGAGCACCGCGCCGGAGAGCAGCGCGCCCGTCTGCAGGCCGATGGTGGTGACCACCGGCAGCAGTGCGTTGCGCAGGATGTGCCGGCCCCGGATGGTGCGGTGCCGCAGGCCCTTCGCCTCGGCGGTCCGTACGTAGTCCTCGTTGAGCACGTCGAGCACGCTGGCCCGGGTGATCCGGACGATCACCGCCAGCGGGATGGTGGCCAGCGTGACCGCCGGCAGGATCAGGTGCCAGAGCGCGTCGGCGCTGGCGTCGAACTCGCGGGTGAGCAGGCCGTCCAGGACGTAGAACCCGGTCACCGAGGTGTTGTCCATCCCGGTGCTGATCCGACCGGACGGCGGGAACCAGTGGATGTCCTGGGTGAGCACGTCCTTGAGCAGGTAGCCCAGGAAGAAGATGGGGATCGAGATGCCGAGCAGGGTGCCGGCGATCGTCAGGTTGTCGAGGAGTCGGCCCCGGTAGCGGGCGGCGAGATAGCCCAGCGGCACCCCCAGCCCCACCGCGATGATCATGGCGGCGATGGCCAGTTCGATGGTGGCCGGGAAGGCGCGGGCGATGACGTCGGTGACCGGGTCACCGGTCCGGATCGAGTTGCCCAGGTCCCCGGTGAGGACCCGCTGCATGAACTTGCCGTACTGCACGAGGATCGGCTGGTCGTAGCCGAGCGCCTTGATCAGCAGCGCCCGTCGTTCCGGGGTGGCCCGCTCGCCGAGCAGCGCCTCGACCGGGCCGCCGGGCAGGTTCCGCAACCAGACGAAGATCAGCGCGGACAGCGCTATCAGCGTCACCACCAGTTGGAGCAGGCGGCGGACTATGACTCGCAACATCTCTCACACACCAGACTCTCGATGTTCGCGGCATCGGCCCGGGCCGGCACATTCTACCGACCCCGGCCCATGCACCCCAACGGCGGCAGCCCACGGACGTCACATGCTGACG
>NZ_JBMDWU010000313.1:0-7336 GCF_048594385.1 Micromonospora sp.
GCGGGGGGCCCCCGCGGGGGGGGGGCCCGGGGCCCCCCCCCGCCGTCGTCGTCTCCGCCGCAGTACCCGGCGCTGCGGTCAGCCCCGGCTCAGAGCAGTTCCAGGTAGTCGTTGACCCGGTCGTAGGCCACCGTCAGCAGCGTCAGCGGCTCGTCCGAGGCGGCCAGCAGCCGGCGGCACGCGGCGATGTTCGCGCCGGTCGACGGCCCCGCGCCGATGCCCTCGCACTCCATCAGGCGGCGCATCCCGTCGATCGCGTCCGCCTCGCTCACCGTGACCATCTCGTCGATGATCTCCGTGTTGAGCACCGGCGGGATCATGCCGATGGACAGTCCCTGGATGCGGTGCGGGACGAACACGTCGGCGAACATGTCGCACCCCTGCGGCTGCACCCCGAGGATGCGCAGCCCGCCCTGGTGCTGCCGGAGCACCTCGCCGATGCCGGTCAGGTGGCCGCCGGTGCCGATGCCTGCCACGTAGGCGTCCACCCGGGTGCCGTCCAGGTCGGCGATGATCTCGCGGACCGTGGTCAGCCGGTGGATCTCCGGGTTGGCCGGGTTGGCCGCCTGGTTGAGCATCACGTACTCGGGGTGCTCGAACTGGATCTCGGTGGCCAGCTCGCCGTGTGAGTTGTTGCCCCGGGTGCTGTCCGAGAGCCGGACGTCCACCCCGAAGCTGGCCAGCAGGCGACGCTTCGACTCGCTGTAGTTGTCCGGGATGACCAGCACCACCCGGTAGCCGAGCACCGCGGCGGCGATCGCGATCCCCATCCCGGTGTTGCCGCCGGTCGGCTCCAGGATGGTCTGCCCGGAACCCGGCTTGAGCAGACCCTCCCGTTCCGCCGCCCGGATCATGTTCAGCGCGATGCGCATCTTGTGGCTGCCGCCCGGGTTGTTCAGCTCCAGCTTGAGCAGGATCTCCCCGGGCAGGTCGGCGGTGAGCCGGCTGAGCCGCACCAGCGGGGTGCCCCCCACGGTGTCGAGGATCGAGTCACGGATGCCCATCTCAGCCCACCTCCGCCGTACGCCGGTCCGGGCCGGGCAGGAAACGCAGCTCGGTGTACTCGCCGTCGACGCACCGGAACAACCGGGCCTCCCGGACGCCGGTGTCGTCGATGCCGACCACCAACTGCTCCAGCGTCGGATAGAGCGGCACCCCGTCGACGAGCGCGTTGCGCCGGTCCTCGTCGCTGAAGTAGGCCCGCCCGTTGGGGTGCGAGTGGTAGAGCACCACCACCGGGTCGTCCACGTCGAGGTTGTCCTCCAGGTACATCAGGTCGGCCGGGGCCAGCACGTAGCCGGTCGCGGCGGTGCGCGGGAACCGGACCGGGTCCTTGCGGTGCATCTCGTCGGCCGTGTTGCGGGCCTCGTGCACCCGCCCGCTGGCGTGCACGAAACCGCACGCCTCGCCCGGGTAGGCGACCCGGGCGTGCTCGAAGATCGTGTCGAGGGTGGACCCGTCGAGCGTCGCCCCGTCGTCCGGGACCACCGGCGCGGGCGTGGCCGCCGAACCGTCCCCGGTGGCCTTCTTGGTCAGCCCGAACGCGGCGAGCATGACCACCGCGAGGCCCACCGCCAGGGCCGGCAGCGCCGAGTTCTCCAGCAGCGCCGACCCGAACAGCGCCACCACCGGGAAGAGCACGAAGACGTACGACACCAGGACCGCGTCGACGTGCTGGAGCAGGTAGAAGTAGGCGGCGAACCCGATCACCGAGCCGACCAGGCCGAGGTAGAGCACCCCGGTCAGCGAGCGGCCGGAGATCGCGCCCAGGTCGGGCCGCTCGACGAACGCCCCGAGCACCACCAGCCCCAGCGCCCCGAGCCCGATCGGCAGGGTCTCCTGGGTCAGCACGTGCACGGTGCCGCCGTAGCGGGCCATCACCGCGTACGTCAGGGCGTGCATGACCGCGGCGAGCAGCACGGCGGCCGGTGCCAGCACGCCCCGGGCGCTGATCCCGGCGGTGAGCTGGACGATGCCGACCAGGCAGCCGAGCCCGACCACCACGCCCGCCCACTGCGTCCAGCTCACCGAGATCCGCGAGATCAGCACCGAGAAGAGCAGCAGGAAGACCACGACCGACGAGAAGATCAACGCCGCCAGGCCGGAGCTGATGTGCTGCTCGCCGTAGTTGATCAGCGCGTACGGGACGGCGATGTAGACCACCGCGATGAACGGCACCACCCAGCGTCGGCCCGGCGGCGGCAGCAGCGACACCCCCGGCGCGGCGAGGCAGACGGCGAGCAGGAACGGGAAGGCCACCAGGAAGCGCAACCCGGCCGCGGTGATCGGCGGCAGCGTTTCCACGCTCATCTTCATGCCGTACCAGGTGGTGCCCCAGATCAGGCACACCAGCAGGTAGAGCAGCCCGAGCTGCCAGCGGCCGGCGCGGGCGCCGGTGTGGTTCGTCATCTCATCTCCTGGTCACGCGAAGCCGAACTCGTCGAGCGCCCGCCAGAGTTGCTGGAGGTTGTAGAGGACCGTCTCGTTCCCGCAGGTGTCGATGATCCGGAGCCGTTCATCGGTGCCGGGACGGTTCACCGCGCACCGGACCCGCCGGTCGTCGCGCTCCAGGACCACCACCGGACGGTGCTGGCCGGTGCTGGTCACCAGGTCGACCTCGATCGCGGCGAGACCGGTGCCGTGCACCTCGACCACGCCCTCGCAGACCGGGACGACGCCGAAGACCCGGACGTTGCACTCGCCGGAGGCGCCCTGGTACTGGTTGAGCAGCCGGACCCGGCGGTGGCTCGGCACGTCGGTGGTGACGATGATCCCGGGTCCGATCAGCACGTCGTCGCCGACCGTCACCGCGCCGAGGATGCGGGCGAACGCGCCCACCTCGACCCGGTCGCCGAGCCGGGGGTGCCGCCGGCCGCTGGGGTTGTCGGCGATGCCCCGCGCGCCGAGCACGACCCCCTGGAGGATGTACGCGTCGTCGCCGATCTCGGTGGTCTCGCCGATCACCGTGCCGAGCCCGTGGTCGATGATCAGTCGTCGTCCGATGCTGGCGGCCGGGTGGATCTCCACGCCGGTGCGGACCTTGGCGGCCTCGGAGACCCGGCGGGCCACGGCGAGGCGGACGTCCGGGGTCAGCGGGGTGTCCCCGGCCCGGTGGACGGCGTGCGCCACCCGGTAGGCGAGGGTCGCCCGGTAGGCGACGTAGCTGTCCCAGACGTACTGCCACGAGCCGCCGGCGGCCGGGTCCCGGCGGGCCAGCGCGAGCAGGTCCTCCGAGGCGACCTCGCAGATGGCGCGCAGCCGCTGCGGGGTCAGCAGCGACTGGGTCACCGCCGGGGACGCCTCGGTCTCGACGAGGCGGACGATCTCCGTGCGCAGCAGTGGCGTCAGGGCCTCGGTCGACGCCGGGTCGGCCGGCGGCGGTGGGCCGCCCGGGGGAGTGGCCGGTCCGGACGCGGCGCGGGGGGCCGGTACGCGCTGCCCCGTGCCGTTCGAGCCCGCGGCTGCGTGCAAGGACGACTCCATGCGGCTCCCGCTCCCCGTTCTGCTTGGAACCGTCTCCCTCGGCGGCTCGAGTGAGATGACACTCGGTGCGACGTCACGCGTCGGAAGCGGACCTGGCCGCAGAGCGGGCAGGTGCGGTGCCAGATCGTAGTCACAGCCCCCCGCTAACGTGACGATGGAATATTGCTCAAGTCAGTGGCTGAGGGAAATAGCCAATCCTCAGTCCATTGGGGGGAGAGCATGAACGCGGAAGAGTTGGCCGCTCAGATCGGTGCGTGGAAGGACGACCAGACCCGGCTCTACCGCGGCCTGGCCGAGCAGCTACGGCTGCTGATCCGGCTCGGATCGCTACCCCCGGGCAGTGAACTACCCCCGGAACGCCGGCTCGCCGTGGCGCTGGCCGTCAGCCGGACGACCATCGCCCAGGCGTACAGCCTGCTCAAGGACGAGGGCTGGCTGGTCAGCCTCCAGGGCAGCGGGACCCGGGTGGCGCACGCCCAACCCGCCGTCGCGCCCCTGGCCGACTACGGCGCGGCGGCGAGCGGCTTCATCGCCGACGTGGTCCGCGACCGGGTCCGGACCGTCGACCTGACGGTCCCGTCGCCGCCGCCCGGCCCGTGGCTGATGGCGGCGATGTCCCGGCTGCCCGCGCTGGCCGCCGCCGCGTTGCCCGGCCGGGTGTACGAACCGGCCGGTTACCCCGGGCTGCGGGAGCGGATCGCCGGCAAGTTGACCGCCGACGGCCGGGTCACCGCCGCCGAGGAGGTGATCGTCACCAACGGCGCGACCCAGGCGCTGTCCCTGCTGGCGGGGGTGCTGACCCGGCGGGGCGACACCGTCCTGGTCGAGGAGCTGACCTGCCCCACGGTGCTGGCGTCGCTGCGTACCGCCGGGTTGCGGCTGGTCGTCGTGCCGATCGAGCGGGAGGGTGCCGACCCGCAGGCGGTCGAGGTGGCCGTCCGCCGGTACGAACCCTCCTTCATCTACGTCATCCCGACATACCACAACCCGACCGGGTGGACGATGACCGAGCGTCGGCGCGCGGCACTGGCCTCCATCGCCCGCCGGTACGGGGTGCCGCTGGTGGAGGACCTCACCCTCGCCGACACCCGGATCGACGGCCCGCTCCCGCCACCCCCGATCGGCGCGTACGCCCCCGGTGCGCAGATCTACACGGTCGGCAGCCTCAGCAAGGTCTGCTGGCCGGGCCTGCGGATCGGCTGGCTGATCGGCCCCCGCCGCGAGCTGCGACGGATCGTCCACCTGCGGGCCATGTACGACCTGGGCTGCCCGCTGCCCACCCAACTGCTCGCCGTCGAACTCCTCGACGACCTGCCGCAGATCCGTCTCGAACGGCAGCGGGAACTGCTCGGCCGCCGCGACGCCCTGCTCGCCGCCCTCGCCGAACACCTGCCGCAGTGGCGGCACGAGCCGCCCCACGGCGGACTCAGCGTCTGGTGCGCCACCCCCCGGCCGCTGCAACAGCTCAACCACGTCGCCCAGCACCACGGCATGCAGTTGATGCTCGGCTCGCACTTCGCCGTGGGGGCACGCTCCTACCTGGACCACGTCCGCCTCCCCTTCACCCTCGACGAGGCAGAGTTGGTCGAGGTGGTCAGACGGCTGGCCGGCTACTGGGCCGAGGCCGGGCGTGGCTAGTCTCACGGTGCGCGACGATCGGTAGTACGCTGCGCCCCCATGGGCATCTCCCACCACGGACGCACCGAGCGTCTCGACCTCGCCGACCCGTCCCTGCGCGAGTGGACCTGCCGAGTCGTGCACGTCGATCCCGAACGGGGCATCGTGCTGGACCGCTCCGCCTTCTACCCCGGTGGCGGCGGCCAGCCGCCGGACCACGGTGTGCTGCTGTGGCAGGGGGTGCAGACCCGGATCGTCGGCACCCACAAGGGTGACGACCTCTACCTGATCCCCGCCGAGGGCGACCCGGTGCCGCCGGTCGGCGTCGAGGTCCGGGGCGCGATCGAGGACGAGCGCCGGTTCACCCTGATGCGTACCCACTCCGGCCTGCACGTGCTCTGCGGCGTGGTGTTCCGTGACTTCGGCGCGCTGGTGACCGGCGGCAACATGGAGCCGGGTGAGGCCCGGATGGACTTCAACCTGCCGCAGCCCCCCGAGGGCTTCAAGGGCCTGCTCGAAGAGGCGGTCAACAAGGAACTCGCCACCGACCGGCGGGTCTCCGTCCGGGTGCTGCCCCGCGACGAGGCGCTGGCCATCCCCGACATCGTCCGCACCCAGACCAACCTCATCCCGCCGGACGAGCAGGAGGTCCGGATCGTCGACATCGAGGGTCTCGACGTGCAGGCCGACGGCGGCACCCACGTCGCGTCCATCGGGCAGGTCGGGCGGATCCAGGTGGTCAAGGTGGAGAGCAAGGGCAAGCAGAACCGCCGGGTCCGCATCCGCCTGGTCAGCTGACCCCGGGTCAGGCGTCGGTGGTCGACCGGGCGGCGTCGATCCGGGCGCGGGCGCCGTCGAGGGAGCGTTGGCAGGCGGCGGCGAGCCGCTCGCCGCGCTCCCACAGCGCCAGCGACTCCTCCAGCGACGTGCCGCCGGCCTCCAGCCGCTCCACCACCTGGGCCAGCTCGGAGCGGGCCTGCTCGTAGCTGAGCTGATCCTCGGGTTTCCGGTCGCTCATCTCGTCCTCCTCATGCGTCCACTGTCACGGTCAGCTCGCCCTCGGCGAGGCGGACCCGCAGCGGGTCGCCCCCGACCACCTCGCCGGCCGCCCGGACCACGTGCCCGTCGGCCCGCTGCACGATCGCGTAGCCCCGGTCGAGGGTGGCGGCGGGGGAGAGCGCCCGCAGCCGGGCCAGGGTGTGCCGCAGGTCGCCGGTGGCCGCGTCGAGCCGGTGGTGCAGGTTGCGCCCCGCCCGGTCCCGCAACGCGGACACCTCGGCCGCCCGCTGCTCGACCATCACCTGCGGGCGGGCCAGCACCGGCCGGGACCGCAGCAGGGTCAGCCGGTGCGACTCCCGGTCGACCAGGTTGCGGACCGCCCGCTCCAGCCGGGAACGGGCCTGACCGATCAGCCGTACCTCGTCGGCCAGGTCGGGCACGACCCGCTTGGCGGCGTCCGTCGGGGTGGAGGCGCGGACGTCGGCGACGTAGTCGACCAGCGGGGCGTCCGTCTCGTGGCCGATCGCGCTGACCACCGGGGTACGACAGGCGAAGACCGCCCGGCACAGCGCCTCGTCGGAGAAGGGCAGCAGATCCTCGATGCCGCCGCCGCCCCGGGCCAGGATGATCACGTCGACGCTCTCGTCGGCGTCGAGGACCCGCAGCGCGTCGACGATCTGCGACACCGCCCCCGGCCCCTGCACCGCCACGTTGACCGTGCGGAACTCCACCGCCGGCCAGCGCCGCCGGGCATTGGTCAACACGTCCCGCTCGGCGGCGGACGCCCGGCCGGTGACCAGGCCGATCCGCTGCGGCAGGAACGGCGGCCGGCGCTTGCGGGCCCGGTCGAACAACCCCTCGGCGGCGAGCAGCTTCTTGAGTTTCTCCAGCCGGGCCAGCAGCTCACCGAGCCCCACCTGGCGGATCTCGTCGGCGCGCAGGCTCAGCGTGCCCCGCGCCGCGTAGAACTCCGGCTTGGCGTGCAGCACCACCCGGGCGCCCTCGCGCAGCTCCGGTGCGCCCGAGTCGAGGACGTCCCGGTTGGTGGTGACGGTGAGGCTGAGGTCGGCCGACGGGTCGCGCAGGGTCAGGAAGACCGTGCCCGCCCCCGGGCGACGGCTGATCTGTGCCACCTGCCCGTCGACCCAGACCCAGCCGAGCTTGGCGATCCACGCGCCGACCTTCTGGCTGACCACCCGGACCGGCCAGGGTTCCTCGGGGGTGCTGCGGGGGGCGT
>NZ_JBMDWU010000314.1:0-15181 GCF_048594385.1 Micromonospora sp.
ACGTCGCGGACCAGGTCCACCCCGTGTTCCCGGGCGATGGTGGCCAGGTTGCGGGTCAGGTGGTAGTCGAACGGGCCGACCCCGTCGCCCATCGCCAGGGTCGCCGCGTTCTCCCGGGACTGCTGGCCCGGCGCGACCACCGCCGCGTCCACCGAGACGATCTCGGCGACGTCCGGGTCCAGGCCGTGGCTGGCCCCGTGGCCGATCTCCTCGGTGACGGTGACCAGCAGATGGGCGGTGACGGTGGGGGTGATGCCGGCGTCCACCACCGCCTTGAACGCGGTCAGCACCGCCGCCACCCCGGCCTTGTCGTCCAGGTGCCGGGACTTCACGTACCCGGACGGGGTGACCATCGGGTTGGGCAGGAACGCCACGAAGTCGCCCGCGTCGATGCCCAGCGCCCGCAGGCCGGCGATGTCCTCGACCGGCTCGTCGACCCGGACCTCGACGTGCTGCCAACCGACGCCCTGAAGGTCGACGTCGTCGTTGTAGCGGTGCCCGCTGGCCTTCAACGGCAGCACCTGCCCGGTGACCACCCGGTCGAGGTCGTCGGTGAAGATCCGCACGTGCGCGCCCTCGGCGAACCGGGCCGAGTGGGTGCCGATGGTCTTCAGCTCCAGCCGGCCGTTCTCCTTGAGCCGCTTGACCATCCCGCCGATGGTGTCGGTGTGCACCACGATCGCCCGGTCGGCGCCGGTCTGCCGGGGGCCGGGCAGGCAGGCGCTGAGCGCCCCCCGCCGGGTCAGCGTGGACGGGATGCCCAGCGCGGACAGCCGTTCCCCCACGTACTGCTGCACGTGGTCGGTCCGCCCCGACGGGCTCGGGATGTCAAGCAGTTCCACCAGCACCTGGCGCAGGTAGTCCAGGTCGATCTCCAGGGGCTTGAGGCTCACGCGACCCCTCCGGGCCCGGCCGGGCTCCAGAGGCGCTGCGGGGCCCGGGTGCCCGGGAATAGCAGGTCCACGAAGCGCTCGGCGGTCGGCTGGGGCTCGTGGTTGGCCAGCCCCGGCCGCTCGTTCGCCTCGATGAACACGTGCTCGGGCTGGTCGGGGGCGGGGACCAGCAGGTCCAGCCCGGTCACCGGAATGTCCAGGGCCCGGCTCGCCGCCACGCAGGCAGTGGCGATCGCCGGGTGCAGTTCGGCCGTCACGTCGTGGATTGTGCCACCGGTGTGGAGGTTCGCCGTCCGGCGCACCGCCAACACCTGCCCCTCGGGCAGCACGTCGTGCATCCGGTGCCCGGCCTCGGCCACCACCTCGCGGGTCATCTCGTCGATCGGGATGCGGGACTCGCCGCCGGTGGCGGCGGCCCGTCGCCGGCTCTGCCGCTCGATCAGCTCGGTGACGTCGTGCACGCCGTCGCCGGTGATCTGCGCCGGTCGGCGTACGGCGGCGGCCACCACCTCGTGGTCGATCACGATCACCCGCAGGTCCTCGCCGGCGCGCAGCTCCTCGATCAGCACGTCGGGGCAGAACCGGCGGGCCAGCTCGACGGCCGCGGCCAGCGCCTCGGCGGTGCGTACCCCGACGGTGATGCCGTTGCCCTGCTCGCCCCGGGCCGGCTTTACCACCACCGGGCCGACGTCGGTGAGGAAGGCCAGGTCGTCGGGGTCGCCGGTGGCGGTCCGGCCGCGCGGCACCGACAGGCCCGCCTCGGTGAGGATGCGCCGGGTGACCCGCTTGTCGTCGCAGCGGCTCATCGCCACCGCCGAGGTCAGCTCGGACAGCGACTCGCGGGTGACGATCGTCCGGCCGCCGTTGGTCAGCCGCAGCTCACCCCAGTGCGCGTCGGTGACCTCCACCCGGATGCCGCGTCGCATCGCCTCGTCGGCGACGATCTTCGCGTACGGGTTCAGCTCGTCGTAACCCGCCGGGGCGGAGGGCAGGAACAGCCGTTCGTTGATCGGGTTCTTCCGCTTGACGCAGAGCGTCCCGGTGCGGTGGAAGCCCAGCCGCTCGTAGAGCCGGATCGCGCCGGAGTTCTCGGCCAGCACCGACAGGTCGACGAACGCGCGACCCCGCTCGTCGAGCCGGTCGGCCAGCTCGGTGAGCAGGGCCTGGCCGGTGCCGGGCGGGGCGGTGTTGAAGTCCACCGTCAGGCACCACAGGCTCGCGCCGTTCTCCCGGTCGCCGAAGACCGCCACGTGGTCGACGCCGGTGATGGTGCCGACGATCTCCCCGGTGCTCGCCTCGGCCACCAGGTGCAGGAACCGGTCGGTGCCGGCGTTGTCGACAAGCACCTCCACCGGCGCGGTGACCATGCCGTTGCGGGCGTAGATCCGGTTCACCGCGTCGGCGTCGTCGGCGTCGCGCAGCGGCCGGACGACCAACCCCGGGATCTCCATCCGCCCGGTGGCCTCCGGGCGGCGCTCGCCCAGCGGCAGCCGGTAGGTAAGCGACGGGTCGATGAACAGCTCGTCGGGCAGCCGGGACACCAGCACGTGCGGGTCGCGCAGGTAGATGCAGATGTCCCGGGCGCCGGCCGCCTCGGACCGCAGCACGTGGGCCACGGCGACCTGTTCGTCGAAGGTCTGGCCGAAGACCAGCCGCCCCCAGCCGCAGTCGAGGACCACGTCGGACGGCCCGGCCGGTTCCCGGCGCGGCTGCTCCGGGGCGACCCCCGGGGCGACCGGGTCGCCACCGGGGCCGATGCGTTCCCGGCGGCGGCCGAGCACCCGCTCCCGGTCGGTTCGGGCCGTGCCGGTCGCGAGGGTCTCGTTCACGGTCAGTCGATTCCGTGGCTCTGGAGCCACATTTCCAGGAGTCCCAGTTGCCACAGTTTGTTTCCGTTCAACGGGGTCAGTTCGGCGTTCGGGTCGGCGAGCAGCGCATTGACGTAGTCGGCACGGAACAGGTCGCGGCGGCGGGCCTGCGGCGCGGTGAGCGCGTCGCGGACCCGGTCGAGGAGCTTGCCCTCCAGGTGGGTCAGGCCGGGCACCGGGAAGTAGCCCTTGGGGCGGTCGATCACCTCGTGCGGCAGGACCCGGCGGCCGATCTCCTTGAGCACGCCCTTGCCGCCCTGGGCCAGCTTCAGCTCGGGCGGGCAGCTCGCCGCCAGCTCCACGAACTCGTGGTCGAGGAACGGCACCCGGGCCTCCAGGCCGTGTGCCATGGTCATGTTGTCGACCCGCTTCACCGGGTCGTCGGTGAGCATGATCTGGGTGTCGATCCGCAGGCCGGCGTCGACGGCGGTCTGCGCCCCGGCCCGGCCCAGGTGGGCGGCGACGAACTCGCGCGCCGGGTCGCCGTCGGCCAGCCACGCCGGGTTGAGCACCCGGGCCAGCCCGGCCGCGTCCCGGTCGAAGAACGCCTTCGCGTACGAGTCGAGGGCCTGCTCCCGGTCGATGCCGGCAAGCGGCGGGTACCAGTGGTAGCCGCCGAGGATCTCGTCCGCGCCCTGGCCGGACTGGACCACCTTGACGTGCCGGGACACCTCCTGGCTGAGCAGGTAGAACGCGACGCAGTCGTGGCTGACCATCGGCTCGCTCATCGCGGCCACCGCCGCCTCCAGCGGCGGCACCAGGTCACCGGCGGCCACCTTGAGCTGGTGGTGGTCGGTGCCGAAGGTCTGCGCCACCAGGTCGGAGTAGACGAACTCGTCGCCCTCCCGGCCGCCGACGGCGTCGAAACCGATGGAGAAGGTGGACAGCCCGGAGCGGGTCTGCCCCTCGCCGGCCAGCAGCGCCACCACCAGGCTGGAGTCCAGGCCGCCGGAGAGCAGCACCCCCACCGGCACGTCGGCGACCATCCGGCGGCGTACGGCGGTGGTCAGCGACTCCAGCAGGGCGTCCTCCCAGTCGCGGGCCGACCAGTCGGCGCGCGACGCGTCCCGGGTGAAGGACGGGTCCCAGTAGACCCGCTCGTGGGTACGGCCGTCCGGCTCGTAGACCCGGACGGTGGCCGGGGGGAGCTTGGTGACACCGCGCAGGATGGTGCGCGGCGGCGGCACGATGCTGTGGAAGCTGAGATAGTGCGACAGCGCCACCGGGTCGATGGTGGTGTCGATCCCGCCACCGGCCAGCAGGGCGGGCAGGGTGCTGGCGAACCGCACCACGCCCGGCGTCTCGGCCAGGTAGAGCGGCTTGATGCCGAGCCGGTCCCGGGCCAGCACCAGGCGGCCGGTGTCCCGCTCGGTGATCGCGACGGCGAACATGCCGATCAGGTGGTCGACGAAGTCGAGCCCCCACTCGGCGTACGCCTTGACCACCACCTCGCTGTCGCCGGAGGAGAAGAAGCGGTGTCCCTTGCCCTGCAACTCCTGGCGCAGCTCGCGGTAGTTGTAGATGCAACCGTTGAACACTCCGGTGAGCCCGGCGGCCGGGTCGACGATCGGTTGCCCGCTGGCGGCGGAGAGGTCGATGATCTTCAAGCGGCGGTGCCCGAGGGCGGTGGCCCCCTGTGACCACACTCCGCTGTCGTCGGGCCCCCGGTCACTCATCGTGGCCGCCATGCGTTCCACCGCCGACACATCGGCCCGGGAACCGTCACGGCGGAACTCTCCCGCAAGTCCGCACATGCCAGCCAATGCTGCCAGAGGTTGTTGCAGTTCGCCTGTTGAGACGATGACGAACGTGTGACAGCTTGCTACGATGCGCCGTCACCGACGGTGGTTGCCTGTCATGGTGTCGATTGCTGCCCGCCCGGTGACGGATGCCGGAAATGCGCCGGGCCCACGGTGTGAAGAACACCGCAGACCCGGTCACCGCGCCAGGGTCAGCCGGCGGTACGGGCCACCCCGACCGGGCAGCTCAGCCCGTTCGGGCCGTGGTTGCAGTAGCCGTTCGGGTTCTTCGTCGGGGCCAGGTACTGCTGGTGGTAGTCCTCGGCGAAGAAGTAGTCGCCGAGCGGGGCGATCTCGGTGGTGATCTCACCCTTGCCGGCCCGCGCCACGATCGGCGCGAACGCGTCCCGGGACGCCTGCGCGGTGGCCAACTGCTCGTCGCTGGTGGTGTAGATCGTCGAGCGGTACTGGCTGCCGACGTCGTTGCCCTGGCGCATGCCCTGGGTCGGGTCGTGGTTCTCCCAGAACACCTTGAGCAGGTCCTCGTAGCTGATCACGGCGGGGTCGTAGACCACCTGGACCACCTCGGCGTGCCCGGTCATCCCCGAACACACCTCCTCGTACGTGGGGTTGGCGGTGTAGCCGCCCGCGTAGCCGACCGAGGTGGTCAGCACCCCCGGCAGGGTCCAGAACAGCCGCTCGGCACCCCAGAAGCACCCCATGCCGAACACGGCGACCCGGGCGCCCTGCGGGAACGGGCCCTTCAGCGACGACGGCAGCACCTCGTGCCGGTCCCCGATCGGCATCGCGATCGGGCGGCCGGGCAGGGCCTGGTCGGGGCTGATCATCTCGGCCTTCATGCGGCGAAGGAACACGGTGGAACTCCTCTCGTACCTCTCCCCGCATGCAACACCGGCGGGCCCGGCTTCCTTACCCGCTGCGTCCCGGCTCTCGCCCCCGGGCCCCGCCGAATATCGGCGGGTCTCAGGCCAGGGCGGCGGCGATCCGCCCGGCGTAGGAGTCGGCCTCGGCGTCGTCGGCGTAGCGGGTACGCGGCCAGAAGAAGCCGCGCAGGCCGTCGCCCCTGGTCCTCGGCACCACGTGGGTGTGCAGGTGTGGCACCGACTGGGACACCCGGTTGTTCATCGCCACGAACGTCCCACCCGCCCCCAGACCGGATTCCACGGCCGCGGCCAGGCGTTGCACCAGGCCGAAGTAGCCGGGCAGGTCGGCCGTCGGCAGGTCGGTCAGGGTGACCAGGTGGGTACGGGGCACCACCAGGACGTGCCCCTTGAACACCGGCCGGGTGTCCAGGAACGCCACCCCGTCCGGCTCGTCGGCCACCCGGAACGCCGGCACCTCACCGGCCACGATCTGACAGAACACACACCCGCTCACCCGCGCAGCCTAAGGTCCCGCGCGCCCACCCGCCACGCACCGGGGCGCAGGTGCGGGGTGAGCCGGCACGGGTTCCGGTCGACCGGTGGGTGCGGCGGACTAACGTCTGCGGGATGAGTCACGGCTTCGAGACGCTCGCCATCCACGCCGGCCAGGACCCGGAGGCCCGCACCGGCGCGGTGATCCCCCCGATCTACCAGACCAGCACGTACGCCCAGGACGCCGTCGGCGCGCCCCGGCAGGGCTACGAGTACAGCCGCTCCGGCAACCCCACCCGCGACGCCCTCCAGGAGTGCCTGGCCGCGCTGGAGGGAGGTCGGGTCGGGCTCGCCTTCGCCAGCGGCCTGGCTGCCGAGGACACCCTGCTGCGGGCCGTCTGCTCGCCCGGCGACCACGTGGTGATCCCCGACGACGCGTACGGCGGCACGTACCGGCTGTTCGCCCGGGTCGCCGAGCGGTGGGGGCTGACGTACACCCCGGCGAAGGTCTCCGACGTCGACGCGGTCCGGGCCGCGATCCGCCCCGAGACGAAGATCGTCTGGGTGGAGACGCCGACGAACCCGCTGCTCGGCATCGCCGACATCGCCGCCCTGGCCGGGATCGCGCACGAGGCCGGGGCGCTGCTGGCGGTCGACAACACGTTCGCCTCGCCGTACCTGCAGCAGCCGCTCGCGCACGGCGCGGACGTGGTGGTGCACTCCACCACCAAGTACGTCGGCGGGCACTCCGACGTGGTCGGTGGCGCGTTGATCGTCGCCGATCCGACCCTCGGCGACGAGCTGCGCTACCACCAGAACGCGATGGGCGCGATCAACGGCCCGTTCGACGCCTGGCTCACCCTGCGCGGCATCAAGACCCTCGGGGTACGGATGGACCGGCACTGCGACAACGCCGAACGGATCGCCGCCTTCCTCGACGGGCACACGAAGGTCGCCCAGGTCATCTACCCCGGCCTGCCGTCCCACCCGGGGCACGAGGTGGCCGCCAAGCAGATGCGCCGCTTCGGCGGGATGATCTCCTTCCGGGCCGCCGGCGGCGAGGAACACGCCGTGCAGGTCTGCAACCGGGCCCGGCTGTTCGTCCTCGCCGAGTCGCTCGGTGGGGTGGAGTCGCTGATCGAGCACCCGGGCCGGATGACACACGCAAGTGCTGCCGGCTCGCCGCTTGAAGTTCCCGGCGATCTCGTGCGACTGTCTGTCGGCATCGAGACGGTCGACGACCTGCTCGCCGATCTGGAGCAGGCGCTGGGCTGACCGCGGGCTGGGAAGAGGTGGCCGTGCAGGACATCATGCCGACCTGGGTGGGGGCGACCGCCAAGCAGATCGCCCGGGGGGTACGCCGGGGCGACGTCTCCGCCACCCAGGTCGTCGCCGACCACCTGGACCACGTCGGCCGGGTCGACGGCGCACTCTCCGCGTTCCGGGTGGTCCGGGGCGGTGAGGCGATCACCGAGGCGGAGAAGGTCGACGAGCAGGAGGAGCTGGCCAACCTCCCGCTCGCCGGGGTGCCGGTGGCGGTCAAGGAGAACACCCCGGTCGCCGGCCTGCCCACCTGGAACGGGTCGGTCGCCGCGCGTACCGCGGTGGCGGAGGCCGACCACGAGGTGGTGCGCCGGCTGCGCGGCGCGGGCGCGGTGATCCTCGGGGTGACCCGGATGCCGGAGCTGGGACTCTGGGCGATCACCGACGACGCGACCGCCGTCACCCGTAACCCGTGGGACCTGCGGTACACCCCCGGCGGGTCCTCCGGCGGGGCCGCCGCGGCGGTCGCGGCGGGGCTGGTGCCGATCGCGCACGGCAACGACGGGCTCGGGTCGATCCGCATCCCGGCCGCCTGCTGCGGCCTGGTCGGGCTCAAGCCCGGCCGGGGCGTGGTCCCGTGCCAGCTCGGCGCGGAGGACTGGTTCGGGCTGACCGAGCACGGCATGCTCACCACCACCGTCGCCGACGCCGCCGTCGGCTTCCAGGTGCTCGCCGGGCGTCGCCCCGACAAACTCGTCCCGCCGCCCCGGCTGCGGGTCGGTGTGTCACTGCGCTCCCCGGTGCGCGGCGTCGCGCCGGACGCCCCCAACCGGGACGCGGTGGCCGCCGCCGGCCGGCTGCTCGCCGCCGCCGGCCACGACACCGTGCCCGCCGACCCGGTCTACCCGACCGCGCTCGGCCTCCAGGGCATCGCCACCTGGCTCGCCGCCGCCGCGTCCGACGTCCGGGCCGCCGGGATCGACCGGCGCGGCCTGCAACGACGCAGCCGCCGGCACGTCGCGCTGGGGGAGTGGGCGCAACGCCGGGGGTACGTGCGGGAGGCCGACCGGGCCGCCTGGCGGGACCGCTCCGTCGGCTTCTTCACCGACCACGGGATCGACCTGCTGCTCACCCCGGCGCTGGCCGGGCCGCCGCCGGAGGCCACCTCCTGGTCCGGCCGTTCCTGGCTGGCGAACATGAGGACCAACATCCGGTACGCCCCGTTCGCCGCCCCGTGGAACGTCGCCGGCCTGCCGTCGATCGTGGTGCCGGTGGGCCGCCGCCCGGACGGCCTGCCGGTCGCCGCGCAACTGGTCGGCCCGCCCGGCTCGGAGCTGCTGCTGCTCGGGGTGGCCGGGCAGTTCGAGATGCAGGCCCCGTGGGCCCGGCACGCCCCCGGCTACCCCCGGGTCGACACGCCCTCCCCGGCGGTCGGGCCGAGGGCTGGTGGCACGATCGGGGCATGACGGAACTGGTCGACCTCGCCGACGTACGGGCCGCCCGGGAGCTGCTCGCCGGGGTCACCCGGACCACCCCGCTGGAGCCGTCCCGGCCGTTGAGCGCGGCACTGGCCGGGCCGGTGTGGCTCAAGTGCGAGAACCTGCAACGCGCCGGCTCGTACAAGGTGCGTGGCGCGTACGTGCGGATCTCCCGGTTGTCGGCGCGGGAGCGGGACCGGGGCGTGGTCGCGGCCAGTGCCGGCAACCACGCCCAGGGGGTGGCGCTCGCCGCCGGCCTGGTCGGCACCCACGCCACCGTCTTCATGCCGGTCAACGCGCCGCTGCCGAAGGTGGCCGCCACCAAGGGGTACGGCGCGCGGATCGAGCTGATCGGCAACACCGTCGACGAGTCGCTGGTGGCCGCGCAGACCTTCGCGGAGCGGACCGGCGCGGTGTTCATCCACCCGTTCGACCATCCGGACGTGATCGCCGGGCAGGGCACCGTCGCACTGGAGATCCTCGAACAGTGTCCCGAGGTCGAGACGATCATCACGGGGGTCGGCGGTGGCGGCCTGATCTCCGGGATGGCGGTGGCCGCGAAGGCGCTGCGGCCCGACGTGCGGATCATCGGCGTCCAGGCGGAAAGCGCCGCCGCCTTCCCGCCCTCCCTGGCCGCCGGGGAACCCGTCCGGCTACCGGCGTTCGCCACGATCGCGGACGGCATCGCGGTCGGCCGGCCCGGGGAGATCACCTTCAACCATGTCCGCAAGCTCGTCGACGAGATGGTCACCGTCGCCGAGGAGGACATCTCCCGGGCATTGCTGATGCTGCTGGAACGGGGCAAGCAGGTGGTCGAGCCGGCCGGGGCGGTCGGGGTGGCCGCGCTGCTCGCCGGGGCGGTGCAGGTACGGACCCCGACGGTGGCGGTGCTCTCCGGCGGCAACATCGACCCGCTGCTGATGATGCGGGTGATCGAGCACGGTCTCGCCGCCGCCGGCCGCTACCTGCGGGTCACCGTCCGCTGCTCGGACCGGCCCGGTCAGCTCGCCTCGCTGCTCACCGAGATCGCCGAGCACCGGGCGAACGTGGTCGACGTGGAGCACCAGCGGGCCAACCCGCACCTGCGGCTCGGCGAGGTGGAGGTGGCCCTGTCGGTGGAGACCCGGGGCGTCGAACACTCCGACACGCTGATCAGCGCCCTACGGGCAAGCGGTTACCAGGTGGTCCTCACGGCCGAGGCGTGAGCCGGCGGCGGTGTACCGGAGGACGACGCCGCCGGGCCCGGTGGACCCGGCGGCGGTGCGGCTCAGCCGGAGAACGGCTCGAAGCTGACGATGGTCACCTTGATGTCCGCCCCGCTGGGCGCGGTGTAGGTGCACGCCTGACCGGGGCGGCCGCCCAGGATGGCCTTGCCGAGCGCCGACTCGGGGCTGTAGACCGTCAGCTCGGTGGTGGCGGCGATCTCCCGCGACCCGAGCAGGAACGTCTCGGTGTCACCCTCGTCGTCGTCGAAGTAGATCGTCACGACCATGCCGGGCGACACCACGTCGGCCGTCGGCGCCTCGCCGACCTGGGCGGTGCGCAGTAGTTCCTTGAGGTAGAGGATGCGGCCCTCGGCCTTGCCCTGCTCCTCGCGGGCGGCGTGGTAGCCACCGTTCTCCCGCAGGTCGCCCTCTTCCCGCCGGGCGTTGATCTCGGCGGCGATGACCGGCCGGTTGGCGATCAGCTCGTCGAGCTCGGCCTGGAGGCGGTCGTGCGCGTCCTGGGACAGCCAGGTGGCGGGCGCCTTGTGGTCATTGGTGGACACAGGCGTACTCCTCGGATGTGCGTGCTGGCTGACAGGTGACTTACCAACCTACCAGTGGGCCGCACTCCGGGGCGTCGTCGATCACCCGGTCGGGCGACGGTGCCGGCGGCCCGCCGGGACGCGGGACCCGGTCCCGTCGCCGTTCAGCCGGCCGGACGGCAGCGGACGACCTCGCCGATGAACGGGCGTTCGGTGGTGGTGACCCGGTGCCGGGTGGTGACGTGCCGCTGGCCGGGGGCCGCGGTCACCGTGACCTCCTCGTGGCCCACCTCGGCCCCGGCGTGCGAGCGGGCCCGGACCAGGCACACCGCCGCGCCGCCCGCGGGCACGGTCACCCGGAAGTCGACCCGGACGCCGGTGTCGTCGACGTCGGTGTAGGTGATCACCTCGGGCTTGTACTCCGGGTCGCCGTAGCGCTGGTAGAGCTGCGTCGAGGCCAGCACCAACCCGGTGATCAGGACCGCCGCCAGCACCCAGCGCAGCAGGGGGCGACGGCGCTCGGGCTCCCGTCGGCGTCCGTACCGGCCGGGCGGGAACACCGGCGCGGCCGAGGGAACTGTGGCGTGCGTCTCGGTCACCGGCGGGTATCTCCTGGCGTTGTTGTCGGCGGCATCGGCAAGAATGACAGGGTCCATCTTCCCAGCCCGGGGCCGAGCCCGGCCCGGCAGGTCGGCAACCGCGCCGGCAGGTCACCACGGCAGGTCGGGCGAGCGACCCGGAGCGGGCCGCCGACGGGCACAGACGAGGAGCGCCCACGTTGGCAGAGAAGCTGCGTCTCATGGCCGTGCACGCACACCCGGACGACGAGTCCAGCAAGGGCGCCGCCACCATGGCGAAGTACGTCGCCGAGGGGGTGGACGTGCTGGTCGTGACCTGTACCGGCGGTGAACGTGGCAGTGTGCTGAACCCCAAGCTGGACCGCCCCGAGGTGTGGGCCAACATCGGCGAGATCCGGCGGGCCGAGATGGACGCCGCGCGGGCCGTCCTCGGCGTCGAGCAGGCCTGGCTGGGCTTCGTCGACTCGGGCCTGCCCGAGGGCGACCCGCTGCCGCCGCTGCCCGAGGGGTGTTTCGCCCTCCAGGACGTCGAGGTGGCGGCCGGGCCGCTGGTGAAGCTGATGCGGGAGTTCCGTCCGCACGTCGTGACCACCTACGACGAGGAGGGCGGCTATCCGCACCCCGACCACATCATGTGCCACCGGGTCAGCGTGGCGGCGTTCGACGCGGCCGGCGACCCCGACCGCTACCCGGAGCTGGGCACTCCCTGGCAGCCGTTGAAGCTCTACTACGACATCGGCTTCTCCAAGGGCAAGATCACCGCTCTGCACGAGGGCATGCTGGCCGCCGGCCTCACCTCGCCGTACGAGGACTGGCTCAAGCGGTGGGACGAGCGGCCGGACAAGGGCCCCCGGATCACCACCCGGGTCGAGTGCGCCGAGTACTTCCCGGTCCGTGACGACGCGTTGCGCGCCCACGCCACCCAGGTCGACCCGGACGGCTTCTGGTTCCACGTGCCGATGGAGCTGCAGCAGCGCGCCTGGCCGACCGAGGACTTCCAGCTCGTCCGCTCGACGGTCGACTCCCCGCTGCCGGAATCCGACCTGTTCGCCGGGGTACGCGAAGCCGTCCATGCCGGGTGACCGTGGTGCGGGGCTACGCTGACACTCCACCGCACATCGGAGAAGACACCATGCTGAACGCTGTCCAGGTGCTCGCGGAGAACAACTTCGGGGACACCCGCACGGGCGGCCTGGCCGGGCCGATGGGCCTCTTCCTCATCGTGCTCCTCGGCACCGCCACCGTCCTGCTCATCCGCAACATGAACGCCCGGCTGCGCCGGCTGCCCGAGCGGTTCCCCCACCAGGGTGGTCCGGTCGGGACCGATTCGTCGGCAACCGGCCCGTCGGACGGGACGACGGGGCAGGAATCACGTACGAACCCGTCCAGCGGCCACCAGCAGCCCTGAGAGGGGTGACCGAAGCGTGAATCACGCCGATCCGGGTCGTCGCCCCCTGTTGCGGCCACCCGGATTGGCTTAGCCTTCCGCCGGGGGACGTAAGTCCCTGAGCCGTGCGCGGGAGGGGGTGCCATGACCGTCGTAGCCGCGTTCGTCCGTCGCGCCGTCGACGGCCCCGCGGACGGAGCCGGGCGGTGACCTCCGGCAGGGCCGGCGCGTCCGACGACGGGTCGACGCCGCCGGAGACTCCGCTGCGGGTGCGCGTCCTCACCCTCGCCGTGACGGTGACCGCCCTGGTGGCGGTGCTGGTCGGCCTGCGCCTGCCCACCGCCCTGCCGGCCGACGACCCGCTCCCGGCCGTCGCCCGGTTCGGCATCGTCGCCGCCGTGTTCGCCCTGGCCCAGCTCGCCCGGCTGCGGTTCCGCACCGCCACCGGCATGGTGAGCATCACCTGGGGCGAGGCCGCCCTGATCGTCTGCCTCTACCTGGCGCCGGCCGGCTGGCTGCCGGCCGCCGCGCTGCTCGGCACCGGCGCGGCCTGGACGGCGATGTCGCTGGCCGCCGACCGTCGTCCCCCGGTGGAGCTGGTCCGGATCGCCGCCGCGCTGACCGCGGCCACCGCGCTCGCCGTGGTCGTCGCCACCGCGCTGGGTGAGCCGTTCCTGGCCGGTCCCACCCCGACGCTCGTGCCCGCCCTCGTCGCCGGTGCGGTCACCTACCTGCTCACCACCGCCGGGCTGGGCGGGGCCACCCTGGCCCTGCGGCACGGGGTGGCGGTCGGCCCGGCACTGCTCGTCGCGCTGCGGGGCAAGGTGCTGATGTTCGTCGGCAACGTGCTGGTCGGGCTGGTCGTGGTGGCGTTGCTGGAGATCGACCCGCGGTGGCTGCTGCTGCTCCCGCCGCTGCTCTGGCTGCTCCAGCAGACCTACCGGCACCGGCTGCGCGCCGACCAGGAGCAGCGCACCTGGCGCGCGTTCGCGGAGGCTACCGCCGCCCTCAACCAGCTCGACGAGCGGGGGGTGGCCACCGCCGCGGTGACCGGGGCGCTGGCCCTGTTCGGCGCGGACCTGGTCGACGTCGACGTGGCCCGGGGCGACGGCCGGTGGCGGCGTTACCGGGGTGACTCGTCGGGCCGCGTCCGCGACCGGCAGGTCGGGCCACCCGCGGCGGCGACCCCGGACGCCCACGAACTCGTCCGGCCGCTGGTGGTCGGGGACGTCCAGGTCGGGCAGATCCGGGTCCGGTTCCCCGTCTCCGGGCCGCCCGACGACCGGGAACGGGACGCGCTGGCGGCGTACTCCGACGCCCTGGCCGCCGCCCTGCACGACGCGGCCACCCACCGGGAGCTGCGGCTGGTCAGCGCCCGCTCGTCGTACGACGCGGTGCACGACGCGTTGACCGGGCTGGCCAACCGCACGGCCATGCTGAGCAAGGGCGACCAGGCGTTGCGGCAGCTCGCCCACGATCACCCGGTGGCCCTGCTGCTGCTCGACATCGACCAGTTCAAAGAGGTCAACGACACCCTCGGGCACGCCGCCGGTGACCAGTTGCTGCGGCTCACCGGCAACCGGCTGGGCACCCTGGCCCGTCCCGGTGACCTGCTCGCCCGCCTCGGCGGCGACGAGTTCGCGCTCCTGCTGACGTCGGTCCCGGTGATCGGCGACCGGGCCGCCCCGATGGCGTACGCGCTGCGGCAGGCCCGGGAGATCGCCGAGCGGCTGGCCGCGCCGACCGAGGTGGCCGGGGTGCGGATGTCGGTGGAGGTCTCGGTGGGGGTGGTGGTGGCCGGGGCGGGCAGCGCCGACCTGACCGAGCTGCTGCGCCGGGCCGACATCGCCATGTACCAGGCGAAGGAGGGCGGCGGCAGCGTCGCCGCGTACGACAGCACCCGGGACGCCGCCAGCACCGACCAGTTGGCCCTGCTGGCCGAGCTGCGGGAGGCGTTGCAGGCCGACGACCAGCTGGTGCTGGCCCTGCAACCGGCGGTCGACCTGGCCACCGGCGCGCCGACCGGGGTGGAGGCGCTGATCCGCTGGCAGCATCCCCGGCGGGGCTGGCTCGGCCCGGCCGACTTCATCCGCCCGGTGGAGAACAGCGAACAGCTCGGCACCTTCACCCGGTACGTGCTGGACAAGGCGCTGTCGGTGGCCGCCGGGTGGGCCCGCGACGGGTTGGACGTGCCGATCTCGGTGAACCTGTCGGCGCGCAGCCTGCTCGACCCCCGGCTGCCGGCGGAGATCGCCGACGCGCTGCGCCGGCACCAGGTGCCGCCGCACAAGCTGGTTCTGGAGATCACCGAGACGGTGGTGATGAGCGAGCTGGAGGTGATCGACGAGGTGCTGGCGAACCTGCGCAGGATGGGCGTCCAGCTGGCCGTCGACGACTTCGGCACCGGCTTCTCGTCGCTGTCGTTCGTGACCCGGATCGCCGTGGACGAGCTGAAGGTGGACCGCTCCTTCGTGATCCGGATGGCCGACTCGCCGGAGGCGGCGGCGATCGTCCGGGCCACCGTCGGGCTCGCCCACGAGCTGGGGTTGCGGGTGGTCGCCGAGGGGGTGGAGACGGCCGAGCAGCGGGCCGCGCTGGTGGCGTTGGGCTGCACGGCCGCCCAGGGCTACCACTTCTTCAAGCCGATGCCCGCCGACAAGATCGGCGCGGTGCTCGGCTCGCTGCGCGACTCCGCCGAGTCGAACGTCTTCCCGCTGCGCGCCGACGGCGTCTCCTGACCGCGCCGCACCCCGCAGGCCCGGCGCGGCCCCGCCCGCCGGCACGGTCGGTCGGTCGTGATCGACTCAAGGGTGCCGATGTAGCGGTATCCCGGCACCGGGATACCGCTACAA